>SKZP01000329.1 GCA_007127275.1 Planctomycetota bacterium | reverse complement strand
GAGCCCAATCATCACGAGCATCAGCCCGGCCTTCGCCCACATCTCGAAGACATCACGGTGCTCGACAATGGTGTCGGCGCGCGAGTATGCGAAGTAGCGCTTCTTGATGCCCGCGTCGAGCAAGAGTTGCGCGAGTTTGCGCATCCGCTCCGGATCCGAAAAGGAGTGGTCGTCGCAGAACATCACGAACTCCTCGTCGAGTTCGCGAATCTCCTCGAAGACAAGCTCCGCCGAGCGCGGGATGAAGCAGCCTTCGCTGTAGACGCGCACCGAGCAGAAGACGCAGTGGTGCGGGCAGCCGAACGAGGTGCGCACCGCGGCGACGGAATCCTCGAACAGGTAGAAGTAACGGTCGCGGTACCGGCGGGTCAGGCGGCGGTCGGGCAGCGGGTAGTCGTCGAGGTTCTTCGGCAGCGGCCGCGTCGCCGTGCGCTCCACGGTGCCGTCCGCCCTAGGCAGCGCAAGCCCGGCAATGTGGTGGTAGCCGTTGCCTTGCTCCTCACGGGTGGCGCAAATCTCGCGGAAGGTGTCCACGCCCTCGCCGAGCACAATCAGGTCAACGACCGGATCCGCATAATCCTCCGGCCGCATGCTCGGGTGGTGCCCGCCGACGACGGTGAGGCAATCCGGGTAGCGCTTGCGCACCTGCCGCAACACCTCGAGCGTCGGCTGCACGTGCACAATCTCCGAGGTCACGCCGACAACGTCCGGCTTGAACTCGGCCAGGGTGCGTTCGAGGTCGCGCGGCTCCACCTCCATATCCACGAGCCGCACCTTGTGCGCCGGCTGGACGGCCGCGCCGATCAATTCGAGGCCGAGCGGCTCAATTTTGGCAATGTGGCGCAACCCAATGGTTCGCGGATCACAGGGTGGATTGACGAGTAAGATTTGCATGTTAGTACGTTCGAACGTTCGTTTGCTTATTTCGGAAGGTGTAACCTGCGGTAGGCAATGCCTGCCGCATGACGTATGCACCGACAACGCTCGGCTTCACGCAGGTGCGGCCTTTGCGCGTACCCCGTCAGGCACCCTCGGCAACGAGGGCCTTGGTACCTCAATAAGCGCAAACCGCGTGCCGCACATGCCGTGGATGTTTCCTTGGCGCAGCGTTTGCGGCGGAGCCTGCTCGTTGGGATTGGTTGCCCACGCATGATGAAACCCTGACCGCCGGTTTGCGACGCCATGAATTCGCCCGCCTTGCCTGCTTCCTTTTCTTCCGAGCCGCATCCGGGGTCGAGCTACTTCGACCTGTCACGCGACGAGTGGCTCGAGCGGATTGCCGCGCGCAAGGCGCAGCTCGGCGACCAGCTCGTCATCCTCGGGCACCACTACCAGGTCGACGACGTGATCCGCTTCGCCGACGTGCGCGGCGACTCGCTCGGCTTGGCGCGCTACGCCTCGACGGCGGATGCGCAAACCATCCTTTTTGCCGGCGTGCACTTCATGGCGGAGTCGGCGGCCATTCTTGCGCGGCCCGAGAAACGGGTAATCCTGCCCGACCTGCGCGCCGGCTGTTCCATGGCGGACATGGCGCCGCTCGACGAACTGGAGCAGGCCTGGCAGGAACTCGCCACGGTGCGAGATGTGACGCGGGTTGTGCCGGTGGTGTACGTCAACTCGGCAGCGTCGCTCAAAGCGTTTGCGGCGCAGCGCGGCGGGGTCACCTGCACCTCGAGCAACGCCGAGCAGGTGTTGCGCTGGGCGTTCGAACGCGGCGACGCCGTCTTCTTCCTGCCGGATCAGTACCTCGGCCGCAACGTCGCCCGGCACCTCGGCTACGACCCGCGCACACTCGCCGTGTGGAAGCGCCACGAACCGCTCGGCGGGCTCGACGCCGAGGCGCTGGCGAGCAAGAAACTGCTGCTGTGGGACGGCTACTGCTCGGTGCACATGGGCTTTACGCGCGCCCACGTCGAGCACTGGCGCAACGAGCGCCCCGACATCCGCGTTCTCGTGCATCCCGAGTGCCACGACGACGTCGTCGAGGCGGCGGACGACGTCGGCTCGACCGCCCACATCATCCAGCGCGTCGCGCAAAGCCCCGCGGGCAGCGAGTGGGCCGTCGGCACCGAGATCAACCTCGTCAACCGCTTGCAGGCCGAGCACCCGGACAAGTTCGTCACCTCCTTGAGCCCATACCCGTGCCTCTGCGCCACCATGTACCGCATCCGCCCGCCGTACCTGCTGTGGACGCTCGACGAGCTCGCCGCCGGCCGCGTCGTTAATCGGATCAAAGTCGACGAGCAGACGAAGCAAGCCGCACGCCTCGCCCTTCAACGAATGCTGGAAATCACCACATAACGATTCGAGCTCTATATCAACCCGACGCTGTAAACCACCAGTGACGGCGGCGACGTCGATAGCCAGCCAGGTGGCCGCGAAGGTCCGCGCAATTCGCGCTGCGTTCGGCGACTACTTCATTCACGGCCGTGCGGCGGGCCGGCCAGTTCGATGGGTTGAACGCATTCACCGCGGCGGGCTCGTCCTTGGGCCAACTCCTCCAGATCAGATCAGTGGCACGCCGTTTCCATATGCGGAAATCTTCGATACGCTGGATTTAGTGCGCTGACGACGACCGACCGTGCGCTTTCCAACTTGGTGATCAGAGGCAACACGGCACTCCGGAATGCCTTCATGAAGCGCGCCCGCGAGCCAAACGGCGTTGCAATGCTGAAGACGCAGTATTGCCGCGAACTCGGATACGACTGCCCGCGCTACATGGGCATTTCGATCTGCATCAACGATCCCATTGCTCTCCCCCAACCGCCGGATACCAACTGGAGCGATTGTTTCGTCGTCGACCGCACGAGCGTCGTCGGCCTCGTCAATAGCAACGCGCCGGATATTCGGGTAACGAGGTTGCGCGGGCGTCGGCGTCGGTGACGGCGTTTGCTAAGGAGCTGTCAGGAAATACCTTCCGAACGTTGAGCGTCACGAGTGAAGGCTGTGCAGGGCGGAGGAAGTTGAGCAGCAGAGGCGTGGCCGTAGCCACGTTGAGCAGCGGAAACGACGACAACGAAG
>SKZP01000155.1 GCA_007127275.1 Planctomycetota bacterium | reverse complement strand
ATACGCGCATACTCGCCGCGGTCGTAAAGGCTTTCGACGAGCAGTTGCAGCAACTCGACGAGGTGTTGCGTGCGGTTGCCGCGGCCCCGCCAGTCGTCGAGGGACTCCTCGGCGAGGGCGTGTGCTCGCTCGAGCATCTCGTGCTGAAAGTAGAAGCGCAGCAGCGTGAGAATGGTCGGCGGCGTGCGGTTGCCACTCTCGAGCAGCCACTCCAGGGCTTCCTGCGCCTCGTCGAAGCGGCCGAGGTCAAGGAGGATGTCGGCGAGCGCCTGGGCATGCTCGAGCCGTGAGTCGTCGTCTGGCCCGAGTTCACGAGAGAGCCGGTGGTAGCGCGCCGCCTTCTCCCACTCTTCGCGCCGCTGATGAATGCGGGCAAGCATGGCGTGGGCCTCGTAGTTGGCGGGGTCCATTTGCATGACCCGTTCGAGGCATGGCATCGCCTCCTCAAAGCGCTCCTCGCCGAGGTAGTGCTGGGCAAGCGCAATCCAGGCCCAGCCCGCACCGGCGTCATTGCGGGTAATGTGCTTGGCAAGTTGCTGCATGGCCTCTGCGTCGAGTCCGCCGACGCGCAAGATCTCTTGAAACGCCCCTTGGCGCACCATGCGCGAGCGGTCGCGCAAGCAAACATTGCGCAGAAACGGAACCAACGCGCGGCCGTAGGTCGAGGCCCAGCGGCTCACGAAGGATTGGCGGGTCTGCGCGGGGCTCGAAAGAAAGTGCGAAAGCTGCTCCTCCACCTCGGAAAGCTCCGTGGTAATACCCCAACGGCAAAGTTCGAGCGCCTTCTCGGCGCGCCAACGGATTTCGGGGTTGGTACGCCGCACGCCTCGTTCAAGCACGGGAATGGACGCTTCGCCGGCGTCGACGAGTCGTTCGTAGGCGCGTTCGCGCTCCTCGGCAACCGGCGAGCCGAGCTGGTCGACGAGTTGTTCCAGTTCCCGCCGCGAGGGAGTCTCGTCCTCCGCCTCGTTCTCGTTCTCGTTTTCGTCGGTGGTGGCCTCGCCCTCGTTCGCCTCGGATGTCCCCGTGCCACTCGCCTCGGCATAACCGGACGGAGGAGGCATGCCGACCGTCAGCAGCAAAGCGAGCGTGGCCAGCGACAGCAACAACAACGGCACACGGCCGAGGGAAGGGGCGCTGCGCCCGCCGTCGGGAGAAGGGGTGAAAGTCGTAGGAGACATATGCGTGCGACTCGGCTCGCGAACAACAAGGGCAGTCAAGCGACGTAACGGACTCCACATTCTACCAAAGCCAGAGCGCGCGAAAACTCCGTTCGGCAATCAACGGGTGCACCCGGCCTAAAACTCCACCCAAAAAAAACAGCGTCGCCCGTACGCCGGGCGGGCCTCCGCGCCCGTCCGACGGGCAACGGCCAACCAGGAAACGTCAGCGACCCATCCGAACGCTGCCAAGTCTTGCGCCGTAGGTTTCCGCCCGCGGGACGGATCGGCCGGGCGCGGCGAACCGCCCTGCATACGAGACTCCGTCCCAAACCGCCCGCGCGTTTTGATCCGCAGTTTCAAGCCCACGGGCCGCGGCCCGTGAGTGCCACGCGTTGACGGATTCGACCCACGCGCCGCGGCCGCGGGTTTGGCGGATCTTAAGAGATGCGCGGGTGATTTCACTTTGTGGCCCAACCTAAGCCGGCTGCACCCGTTTGGCGCTATGTCGGTTGGTTCTGGCGACGTTGTTTTGTAAGATATGTGGGCTGAGTCCCTTTGCGGGCTTGTTGCCTCGTTGCCCCTTCCTACTTCGCACGACTCCCCCCCTTACGGCTGGTCGTATGCGCCGAATTACTCTGACCGCGTCGTTGGCCGGGCTGTCGCTGCTCGTGTGCGCCGCGTGGTTCGGGCTCATGTCTCCGTTCGTTGCCACGCATTCCGGCGGTTCGAACATTGCGGAGGCGGGGCCCGGCACCGCCGAGGCACCTGACGCGCAGCAGGACGGGATCCCGTTCGTGGTCGTCACCACGCCGCAGATGCGGGACGCGGCGCAAGCTTATGCCGACGCGCGCGCGCGCGCGTTTTCGCAACCGGCGGCGGCGAATGCGCATCACGGTACGCTGCGCCCGGTGGTGGTAACCGTACCGGAGTGTGTCGAGGCCTACCCGGAGTTGGGCGTCGACGAAGCGGTGCGCGCCAAGGTGCACGAGCTGCTCGGCGCCGCGGACTGGCCGGAGGTTTCCCCCGCGGATGAAACCATTGTCACGACCGAGGACGGCTTGCCGGCCGGCTTCGTGTTGCTGATTGGCACGGTGCCCACGCCGGAGGAGCGGCTCGGGGCGACGGACCCCGCACGTCTCGACCCGGAGAAGCACGTTCCCGCCTTCTATCGCCACTGCCATGTGATTGACGGACGAATCGAAGGGGTGGAGGACCGTTGGGAGCACGCCCCCGGTGATGGCCCCTACGTGAGTCGCGACGAAGACGACGAGATTCCGCAGGTCCCGGTGGGGCGGCTGCCGTTTACCGAGCCGGAACCGCTCCGCCAGTATGCGGCACAAATCGAGGCCTACGAGCGTGCCCCCGCCGCTGGGGCCTGGCGCGGCCGCAAGACGCTGCTTGCCGGGGACCCCGGCTTTGAAGAGCTGGGCGAGCGTACCCGGCGGATGATTGAAATGGCCTGGGAGCTCGCCATTCTGCGCAGCCTCGACGAGACGTTCGACGTCACGCTCACTTACGCGAATCCCGCCTCGCCGTATTGCTGGCCGCCGCCGGAGTTCAGCGAAAAAGTCGTCGAGGAGATCAACAGCGGGGCATTGATTCTCAACTACGTCGGCCACGGCTGGGTCCGCAGCGTCGACCGCCTCACGTTCAACAACCGCCGGTACGAGGTCTTCACCGTCGACGACGTCGAGCGCGTCGACACCGGCGACAAGCCGCCGTTCGCCGCCTTTTTCACCTGCTACACCGGCGCCTATGACATTGAAGGCCCCGGCCTCGCCGAGGCGATGATTCTCAACCCGCGAGGCCCCATTGGCATCTTCGCGAGCTCGCGCATCAGCAACGAGATCAATTTTCTGCTCGAGATT
>SKZP01000299.1 GCA_007127275.1 Planctomycetota bacterium | reverse complement strand
CGATGTAGATGCGGTCGTTGTCGGTTACCAGGTCTTCCCAGAGCAGGAAGCGGACCTCAATGGTTTCGACGCCGGTGCGCGAGACTTGGCGGCCGGTTTCAATTTCAATGCGGTCGAGAAATTCCTCGAAGCCCGGGTCCAGGGTGGGATCCGCCCCGAAAAGCAGCCCGAGGATGTCGCGACCGAAGTAGATGGCGAGACGCTGCGCGGCGGTGGTCGCCGTGTCCGCGGTGAGCGCGTCCTCCGGCGGTTTGCCCGTCAACACAAGCAGCGCCACCTCGGTAGGAGGCAACGGCGGGTCGGAGGCGAAGCTCAAGTCGGCCTCGCCAAGTCGGGAAAAAGGCGAGTTCAACGAGATGGAGATGTCGTAGCCGAGCATGCGGGTGCGCGCAAAGGCGTTGACCTGTGGGTCGAACGGCCTGCCTTCTTCGAAGGTCGCCAAGGCGCTCTCCACCGAGAGGGTCGTCGTCGGCAGGCGCAAGCGGCCGTCTACCAGTGTGACGGTGCCGACAGGCCGCGGCAATGCGAGGGTGCCGGAGAGGATGACGCCGACGCGCACCTCGCCGGAGAAGAGATTGGAGTCGACGCTGATCGCCTCGCCCGCACGGGTGCGCAAACGCAACTCGTCGAGGCGCACGCGGGAGAACGGCTCCGCATCCAAGGAAAAGAGCACGAAGTCGGGGGAAAGTGCCGAGCCGCCCCCTCCGCCACCGCGGATGCCGAGCAAATCCACGACCTGCACGAAGCGGCTTTCGCGGATCACCACCTCGCCGGCGAGTGCCGCAACGTCGCTGTTCGGATCCGCGGCAACGTATTCGTGCGCCTCTTCGGTCAACGGCAACATGCCGCTGAGCGTCACCGCGAGGTCGGAGCGCACACGAATGGCCTGCTCGCGGATCAGCAGCACGTTGACCCCGTCGACGGTGAGGTCCATTTCCACCGTATCCTCGTGCGGCAAGCCGACGAAGGAGCCGGGCGTGATGATCAGCGGCGCCGCTCCCATCAAGGCGCGGCCGTCGGCGAGCACGACGCGGCGCTCGTCGAACTCGAGGTGCAAGCCAAGTGCCGTAAGCGGCGGCAGGCCTTGCACAATCATATTCGCGTTGCGCAGGCGCGCCTCGCCCCCCAGATGCGGCTTTTGCCACGGCTCGCCGACAACACCGGCGTTCACCGTCATTGCCCAGTCGAGACTGCCGGCGACGGCACGCACCTCGCGCAGCGGCAAGGGGATGGTTTCCAACTCGGGAATGCGCCCGCCGAAGCGTATCTCCCCTTCTCCCGGCGGCTCGAGCGGCTGGCCGAGCAGGAGGCTGCGTACCGCGAACGGAAAGTCGACGTCGCCGTTTACGCCGAAGCGGGTCTCGGTGCCGGGGATGCTTAGATATGTGTCGCGAATGGAGAGTTGTTGTTCGAGGTAGCGTACGTCGAGCCTTGCGGCGAGGGTGCGCCACAACGGGAGTTTTTCGGCTTGAGCAGGGGTGAAGTCAAAGATGTCGACATCCTTTTCCAGCGCCTCGGCGGTGAGATGTTCCAGGTGCCACTGTCCCGTCATGGCGACCAGATGGGCTTCCGGATCAGCCCAGGTCCCGGCGGCGTCGAAGGTGGCGACCAGCGAGCCGGAGGGGACGAACGCTTTTGGCAGAAGCGTGCGCGCCCACGCGAAGTCACGAACGTCGAGCCGCGCGTTCGCGGTCAGCGGCGGCGCCGCGGCACCCTCGGGCAGCGCTTCGTCCGCGGCGACCTGCGCTTCACGCCCGGAACCGGGCAACGTCGCCGGCCCAAGCGGCGCAAACGGATTCAGCGGCAGAGATGCCGTCAGCGTAAACGTATTCGGCTGCGCGGCAGGCACGCCCGGCGAGCGCCAGGAAAGGTGCAAGCGCTCCACGTCCAAGCGCCGCTCGGCGTAGCGCGCATCCAGCACGGCGTACACGGGCGGCAGCTCATGCGCTGGCCGCAAGGCATCCACTTGCAGGGTCAGTTCCGCCTCGTCACGGGTGATGCGCCCGGCAAGCTCCACGCGCTCGGCCACCGGCCGCGGCATCTCCCGCGCAAACAACGGCGCAAGGAAGCGCAGGTCCGTGAACGCAACGTCGAGCAGCACCTCGCCCGCTTCGTCGCGCGGCCACCCGCCGCTGATGCGCAACGTGCCAAGCGGCCCGGAAAGCCGCAGCGGCGAGACGAACTCGAGCACAGGCAGGGCTCCGCCAAGGGAGTTCACGCGAGGTGGGGAGGTATCGCCGTTGTCCTCGTCGCCGTCGTTTTGGACCGGGTCGGGGTGCTCCGTGCGGCGTCCACCGCGGAAACCTCGCGCCGCGCCGCGCAGGTCGAGCTGCACGAGTGCATGTTTCTCCAGCTCGAGGTGAACGCCACGCCAGGCGTAGTACATGCGCTGCAGCTCTAGCTCCACCGCCGTGGGATCCTGCCAGTCAAGTGCCGCGACAAGCTCGAGCGTGCCGTGCGCCGTTCGCAGGTACGCCGACTCGAGCCTTACGCGGCCGTTGTCTGCGAGCATCCGCAGGCTGGCCTCCGGCACGTCGAGATCCGCAACGCGCACGCGCGAGGCGGAGACGCGAATGCTCACCTCGGGCAATACGAGCGGCAGCGCCACGGCAGCATTTCCCGTTGCTGCCGCCGCACGAGCCCGCGCGCCGCGCTCGCTCCCGAGGTCACCTCCGTGACGAAAGGATTCGTCACGGGAACCGCCGTTTCCCGCGTCGTTGCCGTCGTACCCGCGCGCTCCGCCGTCGGACTCCGGCAACGCTCCCGTGGTGCGCACGAGGACGCGGCCGGCGAGCTCGTCACGGCGCATGCCGAGCAAGCCAGCGTACTCGCCGAGTTCGCGGACGTGCGCATCCACGTAAAGTTGTTCGAGCCGTGGCGGCTGCTGCCGCGCATCCGCGACGAAAACGGCGCGCAGGCGGTCTCGCGTCTCCGAGGTGACCTCCAACTGATGCACTGCAAGACGCCCGGCCGCGTCCACCTCGGCGACCAGCTCCGCATCCAGCCTCGGCGTGCCGGCAACTTCGACTCGCT
>SKZP01000208.1 GCA_007127275.1 Planctomycetota bacterium | reverse complement strand
TGATTGGGTTCAATCCACTTCCACCGTTTCGCCGGAGAGAGATGATGTCGCGGCCACGTTGGTTCCTGGTACTTTCCAGCTCCTTGCTCGGCTTGGTAACCGCTTCGTCGGCGACCCTCGGGATTGTCTCCGTCGACTCGGCAACCTCGAGCGTTTACGGGCAGGACTTCGAACTTGAAGAAGAGCGGCTCGGCGCACAAGCGCTCGGCCGCAGCGCCTACGACTTCCGCCTTACCGATATTGACGACGAGGTTGTCGACCAGGACGACGTCCGCGACACGCCGTATGCGTTGTTGATTGCTGGCACCCCTTGCCGCGTCAGCGCCCGTACCGCTTCGCGCCTCGTCAGCGCCCTCGAGGAGCACGAGCAAATGCGTGCTTTGGTCGTCGTCTACCAGCCGGCCCGAGGCCACCAGGCCGCGCCCAACTTGCGAGTGGCGGCGCGCACCTTTTCGCAGCAGCATGTCGAGGGGAAAGAGGCGAGCGAACGCGTCCAAGTCGGCCTCTCCGACGAGGCTCTGCGTGTCAACTACGGCTCGCTCGTCTACGGAACCGACAAGTCGCTCGACGACGTGCCGGCCTTGTTCACCGTAGACAAGGACGGGATCATCCGCGCTGCGCACATTGGCGACGCAAGCGAAGCGGACATCTCCGAAGCCCTCGCCGCAGCCGTCGTCGACGAGGAAGACGACGAGTAACGGAGTTTTGACGTTTTACCGTTACGGATCGTGGAGTTAAGTCGTATTAGAGTGGCGCAATGTCGGGTACAAGACGCCGAGCGGCGGCTTGCCGGGCGGGAATTTCGAGCCGTCGGGCGTTGATGGGACGCTTCCGACGGTGTGCTGGCATGCTTCGCAGCCGCCTGGATGCGAAGACCCATGCGAACGGTCGCTCCCCTGGCGGCGAACGGATCCTTCTGCGAATCTACCGCGTATGGCGCGCGTCCCAACAGTTCGCGGCGTTTGATACGGCCGTCGCGAACCTTGTCGTTCGTGCTGCGCGAACGCACGCACCCACTTCCTGCGCCCCTCCCCCTGGGCGTGACCGACTCGTCGGCTGACGGGTCCCTTCGGCGGTCCACGCATCTGAGTTCCGAATTCGGTTCAAGCACGCGCAGAGGCATGCTCTGGCGTGAGGGCCAGCGTCTGTAGTCACAACATCCTGGGCGGCGGGAACCGTGCCACGGCCACCGACGTCGTCGGCGGGCCGCATTCAAACGTTCCTGAACCCCAGGAAAGGCGAAAGGAGGTGCGCGGCGCGCCGTGTCGGTGCTGCGAGGGAGAATGAATCCGAGAGGCAGGCAACGAACGAGCAAACGGAGGCACAGATATGGCAAACGGGCATGTCGGGGGAGAGGGGAGGCCGAACGAGCGGGTGCCGCTTTCGGCGGCGGAGATTGTGGCGGGGGTGGGGGTGCGTCTGCGGGAGCCGTTGCCCTTGTTTTTGTTGGCGGCGCTGGCGACGCGGCTGCATGTGGTATTGGTGGGGCTGCCTGGGCAGGCGAAGACGTTGCTGGCGCGGCGGCTTGGCGAGGCGCTTGCCGGGGAACGGTTCAAGATCTTGAGTGCGGCGACGACGTCTTTTGACGAGATCCGCGGCTACATCAAGCCGGCGAGCCTGGATGCGGGGCGGGTCGAGGTGGTACCGGGGCCGTGGAGCGTGTACGACGACCGGTTGCTGTTCGTCGACGAGCTTTCCCGAGCCGCGTTGCATTCGCAGAGCCGTTGGCTGCAGGTGATTCACGAGCGGCTCGTCGACGGCATGCCGACGCAGCTTGAGTGGGTGATTGCGGCGATGAACCCGCCGAGCGTCGAAGGGACGTTCCCTTTGGGCACGGCGACGGCGGACCGCTTTCACCTGGCGCTGTGGCTCGACGGTTTCGAGGCGTTGCCTCAGGCGGAGCGCGAGGCCATTGCGGCACGTGAGGAGCCGAGTGCGGCTTCACTCAGGCGGGCGCATGCCGGCTTGTGGCTTGGCTCGAGGCGGTCGAGGTGCGGGCGCAGGAACTTGAAGCGGATGCGGCCCTGCGACAGCGGTTTGCGCATCTTGCCGTGGCGGCCATTGAGGGCTGGCATGCTGCGAAGCCGACGTGGCAGCCGCAGGGTCGCCGGGCGGTGGCGTTGCGTCGAGTGTTCACTGTGTTGCGTGCGGCGCTCGAGGTGGAGCATGGCGCGGCGGAGGCGGAGCAGGTGTTCCCGCGTTTGCTCGACGCCGTGGTCGCCTGCGGCCTGAGCCACCTGGCGCGCATTGCCGACCACGACGAGGACCAGGTGCGCCGGGCGCATGAGCGCGCCTTCGACGCAGTGACCGTGGCATGGCAACGCTTCGCCCAAGCGGCAAGCCCCGAGGCGAAGCATGCCGAGCAGTTGCTCGCCGAGTTTGCCGAGGGAAGTGCGATGGATGAATCGGACGAGTCCGCGCAATCGAAGCTCGACGTGGAGCTTGCCGAGGTGGCGCAGCGCGAGATGCAAGGGGCGCACCTGCCAGTAGCGCTCTCCCGGCAAGTGCTGGCGCTGCACCGCATGCGCGCCGTGCGAGGACGCGCCACCACCGCAACAGTAGCGGCAAAATAACCGCCAACGGCAAGCGCAACGGCGAGCGCAGCGCGCCAGCCCTGCGAGGCGAAGCACCGTCGCGCAAGGGTTGAGCTCGCAGTGCGTGGCCCCTGCGCTCGCCTCGGTGTCGTCAGCATGACTGCGCGCACGCCCCGCAGGGCTTGCACGCTGCGCTCGCCTTTCGCGCCGACTACCACGAACGTTACGCAGGAACGACGAAGACCGGGGACAACGAAGAAAAGGAGCGAGGCCGTGACTCAACTCAATGGGTGGCGCGAGGTACAAGCACTGAACAACAACCACGACGGCAACAACGACAACGCAGCGCCCGTTTGGGTGGTGGAACGGGCACCGCTGAAGGTACCGCTTGCCGAGGTGCTCGCGCAGCGGCTCGTGCCGGTGGCGCCGCCGGATACGACACGTGCGACGCACAAAGACAAAGTAATTGCCGGCGAAGCAAGCGCAAGCAGCCTTGACC
>SKZP01000294.1 GCA_007127275.1 Planctomycetota bacterium | reverse complement strand
TCGGGGCCACTGAGCTCGCCGGGTTGCTCGTCGTTTTCGTCGTCGTCGCCGTTGTCGTGACGGACGTCTTCGGCGTCGTCGGAGTCGTTTTCGCGCTCTCCGTCGTGATCGCCGTTGCCGTTTTCGTCGTCGCGCTCTTCCCAGGGCCTGCCGTCGGCGTCCATCCACAAGGCGAGGATTCGACCTTCGTCGTCGGTTTCCACGTTCAAGCGGTCGGGGATAAAGTCGGTCGTGATGGCCTCGCCTTCGCGGTATACGCGTACGTGTCCCGCACCGTACTCTTCCTGCAATTGCTCCCGAGTCACGTCCACATCAATTCGCTCGCCGCGGTAGTCCCCGTCCTGTTGCGTCGGCACTCCTACGTCGCGCTCCTCGTCCGGGCTCGGCTCGTCGTCGGCCAAACGGCACCCACTCGCCCCAACCAGCACGACTACTGCCGCCGCAGCACCCAACCAACCTTGCGTCCTGCCAATCATCACTCTTCCCTCCTCCTTGCCCAAACGTCGGCGGTGGCGGAGCACTCCACCTAAACCCGCCAACCCATAAGACGCACCCGCGCACGCAAAGTCACGGGAAATCACGCGGCGATCAAACCGCTAGTCGTTGGAATCCGGCGAAGCTCACAGGCCGCGGCCCTTGGGTCGAATCCGTCAACGCGTGGGATCCACGGGCCGCGACCCGTGGGCTTCAAATCACGGATCTCAATGCGCGGGCGGTTTCGTAGGCCGCCTAACCGTTCGTCACTCGGCCCGGCGGTAGTATGCACTGGAGTCCGGCAACCACGGGCGGATGCCGGTTTGGTAGCTCGTATCCTCGACTTTGGTGAGGCGCAACTGCCGCGGCTCCTCGCCGGTTAATTCGAAGGCGAAGGTGTCTCGGTCACGCCGGCCCATGTGAATGATCACCCGTGGCTGCGTGGGCTCCCCCTCTTGCGAGGCCACCTCGAGACGCCACGTTCCCCGGCGCTCGACCGGCTCCCCCGTCTCGAGGTGTGGTGTCACGTACCGGCAGCGGCCGGTGCGCTCGAAGATCAGCGTGCGCCGCTCATCCGCCTCGCCGTCCGCTCCCTCGGGGAGGTAGTGCCAGCGGCCGATCAACGGCGAGTCGGCGAGCGCTTCGAGGGGCTCGTCCCCCTCGGCCTGTAGGTTCGCACCGTCGCTGTAATGGTACGCCGTGCTCGCAATGAGTGCTCCGACCCCCTGAATGCGAGTTCCGCCCTCGCGGCTTTCCAGCGCCAGTCGCCCTTCGCCGCGACTGGCCAGCGGCCGCTGTTCGTCGAGGTCGTAAAAGGTCACCGCAGGCAACTCAATCTTCACCTGCAAGCGCCCCGCCAGGGTGCCGCGCGCGCGCATCTCCGTAAGCAGCACCGCCGTGTTGTCCCGTCCCCCGAAGCGACGCACCTCTTGAATCTGCACCGTCGCCTCCGCCGCGTCGACGTCGAACTCGGCGAACAGCGACTGCGCCGCTTCCTGCGCCGCCTCCTCCGGAACGCGCCAGACGAATCCGACCGGCAAGGCGAAACGCGGCAGCTTCACCGCCGACATGGGATCCTGCGCCGTCTCGAGCGCCGCCTCCACCTCGGTCAGCGCCGCCGCGACGGCGGCCGCATCCGGCGGCTCCTCCCCCGCTTCGTTCGCCCGCTCGCGCAGCAGCCGCGCCAGTTGCCGGCGCACGCGGTCTCGCTCGAGCAGCGTGCGGGTGCCGCGTACCGGGTTCAGCTCGAGCTCCACCGACAACCCTTCGAGCGGCCCCCGGCGGCGCATACGCTCCAACACCTCTCCCGCGCCGTCTTCGCTTTCGGTGTAGCCGCGCGACAACACGACTTTCACCTCCATGCGCAACGGCCGTCCCTCGTCGTCGACTTCGCGTGCCGTGCGCTTTAACGTTTGCACCGACTCAATTCGCCGGCTCAGCGCCGCCTGGCGCTCCGGCTCCACGTCCGCCTGCGCCGCGAGCACAAAGTCGGCGACCGTCTCCGAGCGCTCCGTCTGCGTCGTTCCCACGGTGGCGCGCGGCGCAATGCGCAGCAGCCGCGCGGTCTCGTAGGCAAAATGCCGCTGCACCCGGCGCTCGCCGTTCGCAACGGCCTCACCACTGCGCACCTCGACGTTGACGCGCTCGGTAAACCGCACGGCTCGTCCGCGGTCGAGGTCGAACTCGAGCAGGGCACGGCCGTTCGTCTCCCGAATACTCCCTCGCTCGCTCGCGCCCTTGCGCTCCAGGCGCCGCACAATCTGCGCCACACGCCGGCCCGAGTCCGCGTCGCGCCGCACCCCCGCAAGCGTAAAGCGCACGTCAATGTCTCGAAAGCGGCCGTCATGGCCGTACCGCTCTTGCACCAATTCCTCGCTGATCCGCCAGCTTTGGCCGACCGAGAGCGACGTCACCGGCCAGGGAAACTCGTTGCGCAGATGCACCGCACGAATGGCGGCCGCATCATGCAGCAGCACATGCTCCGCGGTCGCCGCCTCTTCCTCCTCCTCCTCGTCATCTGCGAGGCGCTCCTCGACGACGCGAAACTCGGCACGCGTGGCCCGCTCACGTTGCTCGTCGAGAGCGAGAGTAGTCAATACCGCGCGCCGCACGCTGGACTGCGTCGATGTATCCTCGTGTACGTTGCCTTCGCGGTCGGTCATACGGACCGTCAGGGCGAGTTCGCGCTCGGTCGACTCAACCAACCGTTCACCGAGCCGGTCGCGCCAGCGCAGCGTCACACCGTCGTCGTCGTTGTTGTCGTCGTCTTGCGCATTCGCCGCCGGGCCGGCAAGCCACGCCAGCATCAAGAGCGCGAGCAACCCGAGACCTCGCCCTCGCGAACAAGGCGAAACCTCCCAGACGGCGCAGTCAGCGCCCTGCGCCGTACGCGGGCCTCGTCGGTCTCGCGGCTTCAACACGACCAACTCCCCTTGCGCGTCCCATCCAACCCAAGCCCCTGGAGCATATCCGAAACGCAAACCACACACCACACAAGCCCGCGGCCTCGCCCCTGGGTCAAAGACAGAAATGAGTACGCCCCGCTTCGTTAGGGCATGTTAAACGGGC
>SKZP01000655.1 GCA_007127275.1 Planctomycetota bacterium | reverse complement strand
GCCGCCCGGCGTGAGGGAACGGGTCGGATTCAATGTCGCCGGGGAGGATCCGCAGGAGCGACTCGACGACCGGGGGTATTTGCTCGGCGGGTATTTGCCGCATCAATGGGAAGTGATCGGCTACGAGCGCGACCGCCGTGGCGGCGAGAGGCGCTTGCGGACCTCGGAGTACCGCCCCGGGCGGGTGGATCTTGGGCGCGGCCGCTTCGGCACGCGCATCGCGGATATGCGCTCGCTGCCGGATCCGCCGGTGTTTCTCGCGCTGCCCTACCGCTATCAGGACCGTTATGCCGCGCCGTGGCTGCAACGGGCGCGCTCCCACGGGTGGCCGTCGCTGAAGACGTTCAACTCGCCGGATCAGTACTTGGCCGCCGGTGCGGCTTGCGCCGCGGGCGGACGCTGGCAACGCGTAACCTGGGGGATGAAGCTGCACGAGCCGCTCTCCGAGCACGGCCAGCGCTGGCATCGCGGCCGCGACGGGGTGCCGCCGCTGGTGGACGAATACCTCGGCGCCTTCGCCGAGGCGGTGCTACTGCTCAAGCCCTCGACGGTCAATTTCTGGCAGGACGAGCACGTCACCAGCATTCCCTTTCCCAGTCACCCGCAGGTCAATTCGGAGACCTACGACCTCGAGCAGGCCCGAGACCCGGACACCGGTCGCGACCTACCGTGGGCCGAGTTCAGCAGCGAAGGCTTCTTCCCGCTTACCGTCGGCAACTACTTCTACGCCGACGCCATGGAATGGCGCATCGCCATCGCCTTTCGTCGCAACGCCTTTCACGCCGACGCTTGGAAGTGGTCCCCACGCGTCCTGGGGCCGCGTCTCTACTACACGTGCACCGACGTGCTCCACGAGTCGCAAACGACCACGAGGTAGCCGCGGCTCCACACGCAAGGTAAGCGCAGGGCGCAAGCCTTGCGAGGCAACGCACCGACCCACGCAGGTGGAATGATGCGCGAGTCCACTCCGTTTCGGGGACGGCAAGGGCCTCGGTGAGGGTGCGCGTCGGGTGGCGCACGCACCGTCGTCGGTCTTGGTATGAATGGATGTCGGCCCGTTTCGTGTCCTGGACCGCGTCGGGTGCGACCACTGAGCCGTGCTGCAACGCCCATGATTACGCTGCTTCGCATTCTGCTTGCGCTGATCCTGCCACCGCTGGCGGTCTTCTTGACTGTCGGGCTGACGAAACATTTTTGGATCAACGTGTTGCTCACCATTCTCGGCTGGCTGCCGGGTGTCATCCACGCCGGCTACGTCGTTGGGAGCCGCCACGAGCGCCGTCGCCTGCGCCGGTATCAGGAAACCGTCCAACCCCGCACGTCGCGGTAGTTCCCGAGATCCGCGGGTACCGTCGTTTGGCGCGAGGCCTCGCCGAGCGCGCCCCGCGTTTCGGGTTCGTTGACATATACAAGTTTCGCTGCGTCGCTCCCTTCAGGGTGAACCACAGTTGCAAGCTCGCACGAACGCACGTACCCCGCTCGGTACGGCGCGAAGCCCGTGGAAGTAGCGGTGCACGGCCTCAAACACCGCTGGGTGCAGCCGGCACTTGGTGGGGCAAAAATGTTTGGCCGGAACCACGTATGTGGGGCGGGCCTCCGTGCTCGCCAGCCCGTCCGGCGGGCGGAGGTCGACGGCGCATTCATTCAGCATGCGGCTTGCACGTCGACGGTTCCTGACGGATTCGTTGCGCGCAAGACGGGCGCGGAGGCTGGCCCGACGTTGCGGAAGACGCGCCAAACCGCCAGCCGTTGGGAATCCGGAAATGCCCACGGGCCGCGGCCCGGGGGCTTGAAACTACGGATCTCCATGTGCGGGTGGTTTGGTTTTGTGGTCCACCTCAAGCCGGCTGCACCCGCCTCGTACCGAAGCTGCTGCCGTGGTTGCTTGCATTTGTTACACCAGTAGCCCGGCGTTCGGGAAGCTTCGGTGCAGTAGACCCAGCCAGGAGGGCGGTAGGTGTCCGGCGCGCACGACAACAGCAGCAAGAACGACCCGGCCGAGGCGTGGCGCACGGCCGTGGCGCGGGAACTCAAGGGTGCGAGCACTGCCGAGCAGGCGCTGGTGACGCGGTTGCTCGAGGGGGTGGAGCTTGCGGCGCTGGGCTTCGCTACCGAGGAAGCGGGGTCGCGAGAAGATGCCTCGGGGATGCCGGGGATGCTGCCGTACACCCGCGGCGGCTCGGCGCTGCCCGTGCGACGCTGGGATGTGCGACAGCCCGTGGCGGCGCCGACGCCGGCGGAGCTTGCCCCGGTCGTTGCCGAGGAGTTGCAAAGCGGCGCCGACAGCGTGCACATAACGCTGGATGCGGTGGCGCAGGCGGGGTTAGAGCCGCTTGTCGGGGAGGCGCGAGCGCTTGCCGGCGTGCGGGGCGCGGCGATTTACTCCGCACCGATGCTTGCCGAGGCCGTTCCCGAGCCGGCGGCCGTGGCGTCTTTGCGGCTCGACGGCGGGGCGGCGTTCTTGCCGGTTGCGGCGATGCAGGCGGCTTCGTTGGTGCAGGAGCATCACGACCTCGGCGAGGCAGACCTGTTCCTCGCGGACCCGCTCGCGGCACTTGCACGCGACGCTCGTCTTCCGGTGACGCTGGAGACGGCCTACGACCACCTTGCCGCACTCGTCCGTTGGTGCGGCCGCACGTGGCCACAGGTGCGCTGTGTTCGCGTCGCAACGCTTGCCTACCACGACGCCGGGGCGACGGAGACGCAGGAGATGGCCGCGGCGCTCGCCACCGGCGTCGCCTACTTGCGAGCGTTGACCGAGCGCGGCATCCCGCTGGAGCAAGCCGCGGCGCAGGTGAGCTTCGAGATGCGGGCGACTGAGGACTTGTACGTCACCCTCGCCAAACTGCGGGGCGTGCGTACCTTGTGGGCGCAGGTGCTGCACGCCTGCGGCCTCGCCGAGCCCCCGCCCTTCATCGTGGTCGAGGGCGAGGTCGGGGTCCTCGACCGGCCGGCAGTGGCAATCGTGGGTACGCGGGCCTGCACCGCCTATGGCCGGGGGGTGGCGCGGCACCTCGGCGGCGCCCTGGCCGCCGCGGGGGTGGT
>SKZP01000014.1 GCA_007127275.1 Planctomycetota bacterium | reverse complement strand
TCCGCCCGGCGGTAGGCGAGCCACTCAAAGAGCGCATTGCTGCCCGCGTCGAGCCGTTGCTCGAAAAAGTGGCGCAACTGCGCGAGCGTCTGCTCCCCCGTGCGCAGCGGCGAACGCTCGCCGGCGAGCTTCGGAAAGCGCTGCGTCAGCGCGGCGAGTTTGTCCCGCAGCGCCTCGGCGCGTTCGGTGCCCCGGCGGGCGAGTGCAATGAACCGCTCGCGAGAGCCGGTGACGAGCACGGTCTGCAACAGCCCCTCGGGGATGGGGCGGTCGTGCGTCTCCTTGCGGCGCTCGGCGACCCAGTGCAGTGCCTTCAGAATGGCATCCCAGTCGCTCTCCGGCCCGTGGAACCAGTCGCCGAGCATCTCGCTCAAGCGCGCCGAGTTGCGCTCGAACCAGGCGCGGTCCTCCTTCAGGTGCCGCGCCCGGGCGCAATCCGTCGCCATGCGGCGGTGGTCGAACTGCCGCTCCGGTAGCAGGTAGCTGATGATCAGGCGACGGTCGCGCCAGAAGCTTGAGTCAAAGATGCGCAGAAAGCTCGTACTGCGGTGGCGGGCCCGCTGCTCCAGCCCTTCGAGGTCGACCCGCTCGTGCAGGAAGTCTTCGTGGTAGCGCGTCGTGATGGCGCGCTCATCCTCGACGAGGCGCCGGCCTCGCTCGCTGGCTTGCTTTGCAAGCTGGAGCGCCTCGGCAATGTCCGAGATGTTGAACCAGGCGGCCGGCGGCGGCGAGCCCGGCCACGTCGTCAGCCGGTCGAGCAGGTAGGCATACTGCGCGGCGTCGTCGAGCCGTTGCGGCGCAGCAAGTTTTGCCTCTTCCTCCACTGAGGTGCACCACGCCTCAAGCTCGCGGCACGCCTCGACGAGGGCGCGGAACTCGTCCTCGAGCTCTTCACGGAAGCGTAGCGAGCTGTCGAGTTGCGTCACGAAACTGAACGGGTGCTCCTCCGGCTGGCGCAGAACCTCCATGTGATTGGCGAGCCGCTCCAGATCCTCCTCGAGCGCCTGCACGCGCTCCGCGGAAAGCTCGAGCACCTGCGGCAAGGGAAAGCGAATATCCGGCGCGCGCTCCACCCGCCAGAACCGCTCGTAGCCCTCATACGGCGAAATGCCGAGCGCGCCGAGCGGCTCGTGCAACGCGTGGACATACTCGTTGAGCCGCTTGCGCGTCTTCTCAATCAGCTCAAGGTCCACATACGGCGAATCCGGCAACGGCCGCTCGCCGCGCCAGGCCTTGTACAGCTCCTGCGCCACGGTCTTGCGGTTGACCACGTGCGGGTTGTGCAGGTCGAGGCAGTAGCCGCCGAGGCCGACCTGGTCGAGGCGCCGCCAGACGACGTCGAGCGCGGCACGCTTCTCGGAGACGAACAGCACCTTCTTGCCGGCGGCCATCAACTCCGTGATCATGTTCGAGATGGTTTGGCTCTTGCCGGTGCCGGGCGGACCCTCAATGACGAGGTTGCCGCCGCGCTTGACCATCTCAATGGCCTGGTGCTGGCTCGAGTCGGCGTCGAGCACGTGGTGCATCTGATCCACCGGCACCGCCTCGTCAAGCTCGGCCGCCGTGGGGATTTCCTCGGCATCCACAGGGCGGACGGCGGAGGTGTTGCCGGTCAGCGCCTGCACAATGGGATGTTCGCGGTAGCGCTCGCCGCTGTGCTCGAGGTCGCGGTACATGGCGAGCTTCGCGAACTCGAAGCGGTCGAGCCACACCGCCTCCGCATCCACATACCAGCCGTCGAGCTCGCCCACCTGCTCGGCCACATCCTGCGCATACGCATACGGGTCATGCTCGGCCGGATCCTCCGGCAAGGGGGGCAGTTCCATCCCGTAGCTCTGGCGCAGCTTCTCAATCAGCGCGGGGTTGAGTTGCGCCTCGTTCTCCGCCGGCACAATGCGGTACGGGTCACGAATGGAGCGGCGCTCGAGCTCCACCGGCACAAGAATCAGCGGCGCGGCCCACTCGCGCTCGCGCCCCTGCTCCGGCTCCTCCCAGTGCAGCATCCCGAACGCGAGGAAGAGCGTGTGCACGCCGACCTCTTCGAGCCCCGCACGCAAGGCCCGCATCAACAGCGTGCAGGCCTTGGCCGCCTTTTTGCCCCGCCGCTGCGTGAGCACCTGTTCGCGGCCAAGCTCAATCTCCTCGTCCGGCGTGCGCTCCTCGCCTCGTTTCTTGTGGGCGTCCGGATCCTTGAGGCAAATGCGCCACGTGCCGTCCTCGTGCAGCAGGTGATCAAAGATTTCCCGCGGCCCCGGCCGCACGAGCTTGAGCGAGGCGGAGGTGGACTCGCGGTGCATCAGCAGGCGGTTGCGCGCCGTGAGGTCGAGCAACGCCGCTTTCCAGCGATCAAGTTTCTTGGCGAAACGATCGGATGTCATCGAGCGCGGTCGGTGTGAGCGGTTGTCGCGAGACTGCGGGGAGCGAGTGCGTGAGGTTTTCTTTCGTTTCTTGTTCGGTTTCGTGGTTGCCGAGCCCGTGGTGCGCTTGCCCGTCGTGCGCTCCGAGGGGGACGGCTTCGAGGCCGGTAGGCTCCGCGAACGCGCCGCCGCGGCCGACTCGAAGTCGGTGGTTGCCGTTGTTGACGCTGCGTGTTCCCGAGTCGGCGAGGAGCCGCCCCCGGCACCCGTCGGGCACAAGGAACTGGCATCGCCGGTACCCTCGTCGGCTAGATCAACGGAGAAACGGTCGTCGTCGGTTCGCATACGAAAACCCGAAAGCTAGGGGACAGGTATACCAGGGGCCGCGGACAACACCAACCCGTCAGTGCCGCAGTTTTGGCGGCTTCGCGGGCGAGGTGTGTTGGTAATCCCCAGTGTGGAGAGGGCAATCCGTCGCCGCCGGCGGGGGTGCGGGTGGAGCGACACACACCCCCAACCGGCGACAGCGGACTCCATGCGCGCATCTCCGAGCATACGCCACACCACCGACACGCCAGCAGCGGGATAATACACGCATAAAAAAATATGCTTTTTGTGAGCTGGGATCAAGACTCTTTTCTGCTCTGCCGTCCCCTTTTGGGCTACAAATCACGCGCACCTTAGACTTCAACGCGGGATTCG
>SKZP01000164.1 GCA_007127275.1 Planctomycetota bacterium | reverse complement strand
GGGCCGGCGCTCGGATTGGTGACGTGCAAGTCGAAGCCACCAATCACCACCTGACCCGTTTGCGGTGCCCGGAACGAGATGGAGAGCAACTCGCCGCGTAGATTGGCCTGGCCGCGCCGCCTGCTGACCGGTGCACCGTTGAACTCGAAAGGCGCCCCGTTCATCTGCACCCAGACGCGCCGCGTCTCGCCGTGGAAGCTCACGGTGTAGGTCAACTCGTTCCACTCGCCAATGTTTACCGGTGCAGTAACGGAGCCGCGCAGGCGGCGAATGCCGATGCGTGCGGTGCCGTCAACGACCTCGCAGTCGTACATGTCGCGGGCCGCGTTGAGGCCGAGGTTGAAGCTATCGACCTCGTCACTCAACGGCATGAAGCGCAGCGTTGCAGTAAAGGCGGCTCGGTTGAAGCGCGTAAGCTCGGTATGCTCGAAGCGTTGCCGCAACTCCATCAGGTAGTTCGCGTCGCGCCGAATCACGAAGTCGGCCGCGGGCAGCCACGGTGCCGCCTCAATGACGTGATCCGGCTCGAGTAGGCCCGCCGCCTCGGTTCGCGTGCCGTGAAAGGTGCCGTTGGTCAGCAGGTCGTAGCCCTGAATCTCGTAACGGCGCGCCTCCAGTTCATACGCGTCGCGAATCTCCTCCCAATGCGTTTCGAAGGCCTCCGCCGACTCATCCGGCGCAAGCATGAAATGCGGCGCAAGTATCTTGCGCGCCGACTCGCTCCGTACAGGCTCGCCGACAAAACGCAGCACCTGCTCCACCTGATCGAGTCCGAGGCCCTGGTACCGCAAGCCCTCGGAAAGCTCCTTGACGAATTCCTCATCCGTTTGCTGCCGGTCGCTCCAAAGGTCGATCAACTCGCCGATGGACCGTTCGTCGCGCACAAGGAAAATTGTCTCCAACGCCTCATCGCGCACGACCGGGTCCGTCTGCGCCGTGACGAACCGCCCGAGCAAATCCCAGCAGAACTCGTGGCGCAACTCGCCGATCAGTTTCTTGACCATGGGGCGCTGTTCCTCGTCTCGCAGCGCATTGCCCAGCGCGCGCCGGGTACGGTTGTCGCCGGTGGCCTCGAGGTTGCGCACGATCTGCCTGCGCCGCGCCTCGTCCGTTTCCGGGTCGCAGTACTCCGCAATCTGGCGCGGCACCTCCCGTGACGAAAGCCGTTCCCCTTCCGCCGGCTCCCCGAAAAGCACCGTCGAGCCACCCGCGGCCAGAAGCACCGCCGTCGAAAGAAGAAACGCCACGAAACCGAAAAGAGTACGCACCATGGAACACCTCAGGTAAGCGGTGGGCAAGCTCGTCGCATGTCGGAAACACCAAGAATCCTGTGCAACGTACCTAATACAACTGGCGAAAGAAAGATCCGTTGGTGACGCCTGGTACACCCGCCTTTCGTCCGCCCCAAGAACTCAGCGCAATCCGCCCGTAGAGCGGGCCTCCGCACCCGCCCGGTTTCGTGCCGAGCGTGAACGCGCGTTCGTGTACTGACGCGGTTACTCTTCGCCTCGAGGATCCGGCGAGGGCCTAGCGTCAGCAACAACACTTCAAGACCGTTCGCCCGGCCCCGCGAGCGCCGTAGTAGCGGGATTCGGAAGGGACATCGCGCCGGCTCGATCGCGAGGTAAAGCGCGCACAAACGACGATCCCCCGAGTCCGTGAGAACTCGGGGGACCGTTCGTCGTCAGTGACGGATACGAGCGCCGAAAGTGCGCTCAACGTTTCCGCGGATCAGGCCATGCGGCGTCGCAGCGCGAACAGCAGGCCGAGCGCCAGCAGCACGAACCACGGCGTTCCTTGGCCGCCACCGATGGCGCACCCGTCGGCGTCGTCGACCGCCGGAGCCGCGGCGACGCCGGTGAGCGTAACGGACAGTTCCGGGGTCTCCGGATCGTTGGAGTCGATCACGAGGGTGGCCTCGAGCGGGTCGGGGTTCGACTCCTGCGGGGCGAACTCGAAGTACAACTCCAGCGACTCGCCCGGCCCAACCACAATCGAGGAACCGTAGTCCGGGATCGGCGGCGTCGCCGAGACGAAGCGCCACGCACTCGACAAGTCGTGCAGCACGATGCCGGTGATGTGCATCTCGCCAGAACCCTCATTGACCACGAAGACGGTTCCCTCGGTGACTTCGTCCCGAGCGCGTGCGGTGCCGAAGTCGACGACATCTTCCATTGCCCGGGCGATCGGCAACTCCCCGGCCGAGCCTTGCACGACGAAGGAGTAGTCGCTACGCACAAGATCGGGGTCGTTGTTGGGAACCTCGATGCCGAAGCTGAAGGTACTGGAGACCGGCATGACCCGAACCGTGAAGGTGGTCTCGTCTTGGACGCCGACCACCGACCCGGGCGTTTCCGTCACCGTCGGCGCGCTTGCCAGCCCCGTGTAACTTGGGAACTGCACGAACGGGCTGCCGGTGAGGTCGAGCGGCGCCGAGCCGACGTTGCGGATCGTGTAGACGATTTCGCGGTCGCGATCGATCGGCAAGGTCATCGGCAACCAATCGACGCCGGTAAACGCTTCGATCGGGTTACCTTCCCGCTCGATCTGCACTCGCGGTGCGGGCGGCACGATCTCGCCGGTTAGTTCGGCCTCGAAGCTCGGGACGAGCGCGTCGTTGCTCTCGATGCGCAACTCCACCGAAGCGGTCTGGCCGACCGAGCCGATCGCGGTGATTTCGATCTCGAATGCCGCGGTCTCACCCATGGCGAGTTGCGTCGTTTCCGGCTGGCTCACGATCGTCGCCGTGGCCTCGTCAACGTTGGTGATCTCGACGGAGGGGTTACCGGTGAGGTTGAGGATCCCACCACGCTCGTTGATCACATAGAGCGTGTAGCTCAGCGGCACGTTCTCGCCGAACTGGTCAAGCTCCACCGAGCCGCCGTGGCGCGGACCGCTTCCCGTTTCGGTGCGCAGACCGATCGCCGGGTCGCTGGGCACCGCCTCCTCGGCGCCGATGTCCGGCGCAAGACCGACCGGACGGAAGGTACCAAAGATGTCGCGCTGCACGATCGAGCTCGGTGCGCCGTCCTTGGCGAGCGAATCGATCGCGATGCGCAGGTTGC
>SKZP01000251.1 GCA_007127275.1 Planctomycetota bacterium | reverse complement strand
CTTGGACGACGTCGTTTAGGTGGTGGACCGCCACCCACGCTATGGTATAGTGTCGCCGCACTCCCGCGACCTGTGCACCTTGCGTCGCATTGACTCGGTACAGGTTCAGCCAACGCGCCTCGGTTGCCGTGCCATCCACTCACAACGGGTTGTATCACGTTCCGTCGCTTGGCACCGCCGACCTCTCGAGGCCGCTCGGTAGGTCGCCGAATCTGCCCCGCATGTCGGTGATTGCGCACCGCGGTGCCAGTCACGACGCGCCGGAAAACACGCTGGCGGCCATTGATCTAGCCGTGAAGATGGGGGCCGACGCGGTCGAGGTCGACGTGACCATGACTCGCGACGGCCATGTCGTGCTTTTTCATGACCGCAAGCTTCAGCGTACCACCAACGGCAAGGGCAACACCTCGGAGATGACGCTGCGCGAGTTGAAGGAACTCGACGCCGGCGCGTGGAAGCACGAGCGCTACAGCGGCGAGCGCGTTCCGACCTTGGCCGAGGCGCTCGAGGCGTGTCGCTCGCGGATTCCGCTTTATCTGGAAATCAAGGAGCGGAGCAAACGCGAGCGGGTACGCTCCGCAAAGCGCCTGATGCAGGCGGCTGAACGTTGGACTCCGGTGAGCGACCCGGTGATCCGCATGTACTCGGAGTCGCTTGCCTGTGCCGAGCGTACCGTTTCGCTGACGCGCGAGGTGATCCGCATTGTCCGCGAGGCGAAGATGACCGAGCAGGTCGTCTTGCAGTCACTTTCGGCGTATGCCTGTACGGTCGCCGCCGTCGAGGCCCCGGATATGCGCGTCGAAAAACTGTGTTGGCGCACCCGCCGGATTCGACCGTTGCCGCTGCGCTCCGTCCGCCTCGTCGAGGTTCTCAATCTCGCCGGCCTGAACATCAATATTGCCGGCATCACCCTGCCGCTGGTGGAGCGGATGCACGAAACGGGCCGCAGCATTGCCTGTTACACGGTCAACCGCCCCGCCAGCATGCGCCACCTTTGGTACCTCGGCGTAACCGGAGTAATTACCGACTGCCCGGACGTATGCCGTGCCGAGCTAGACCGCTTGAGCCGTGAGGGGAAGAAGCTCCCGACGCGCCTGGCCCCACCGGTGTTGAACGAAGCGTTGGAAGTGGCCGAGTAGCGGTTGTCGAGCGTTGACACCCCAAGCAGGATCCGCCCCTTGCTCCTACGGCCCGCCCTCGCGTTGCAGCGGCATCAGAAGCAGTAGATAACGGAGTTCGCGCCAAGCCGACCGACTTCGTCGGGGGCCGTATCCAACCGTGTGTGGCTCGCACGACTCGTGGTGGAACTCGGTTTACTTGCCTGCGGCTTCGTCGGCGTCGCGGTGTGGCGTATCCTCTTGATGGTACTCCGCCTCGGGGATTGCGGTGCGCGGGTCGGTGGCCGCTTGCTTCGGCAGGCGAATGTTGCCGTGGCCAGCCCAGTTGAGCTTGCGGCGCATCGTCTCAAAGAACGTGCGGCGGCCGCTTCGGATCAGCCGGAACGGCTGCGCGGGCTTGTAGACAATCAACTCGTCGCCGAGTTCCATCTCGACGGTGTCTTGGCCGTCGGCAATCAACGCGACGCGGTCGTCGCTGTAGGCCACCGCTACTCGGATCGGCGGCCCGGCCGGCACTACGAGCGGGCGCACCGTCAGCGTGTGCGGACAAATCGGCGTGATCACATACGCATCCATGTTCGGCATCAGAATGGGGCCGCCGGCACTCAAGGAGTGCGCCGTTGAGCCGGCTGGTGTGGCGAGGATCAGGCCGTCGGCGTGGTAGTTCGTGCAGTAGTGGTGGTCGTACCAGACCTCGAGTTGCGCAATCCGCGAGTAATGCGAGCGCGAGATGACAAGGTCGTTGAGCGCATACGTATCCGCTACCTGTGTCTCGCCGCGCATCAGCTGCCCGCCGATCATACTGCGCTCGCGGATCTGGAAGTAGCCGGTGAGGATGGCGGTGAGGTCGTCGTAGAAATCCTCGTACTCGAACTCGGCGAGGAAGCCGAACTTGCCGAAGTTGATCCCGGCCACGGGAATCTGATTCGTGTGCATTCGCCGAGCGAGCGAAAGCAGTGAGCCGTCGCCGCCGACGTTGAGAATGAGATCCGCCTTTATACTCGAAAGGTCGAGGGATCCGTCGAGGTCGACGCCCGCGACGTCGGCGAGCGTGCCGCCCGTGAGGAAACGCTCGAGCTCGGCCACGGCGCTGGTCACTTCGTGGCGCCGCGCCCGCGGATTTCCCACGAGCACGACCTGCGGTCGCTCGGGCCAATTCGGCTGCTGCCCCACCATGTGCGGCGTCATGATGCGCACTCGTTCAAGCCAAAGGAGAGTGCCCCGGCGGACCCCGTGGCGAGCGGACGGCGCGGAGCCGGCGCGGAAGGATGCGGTTCAGCGTAGAGTTGCCGCACGAGAATGACGCTTTCCGTTCGCCGTGATTGCCGGATGTGAACAACCGCTAGGCTAGCCTATTCGCCACCGAAGGGGTAGAGCACGGGCAGCGCCGTCGCCCGAACCTCGCTCGCCCCGCCGGGCCGGGCCACTACGACCGAAAGCACCGCGCCCCCTTCCCCCACCGGCAGGCGCAGCCGCACCGGCGAGGCAGGTCTTGCGAGCACGAAGTTGGGCCGCGCATCTTCCGGCGGTGCCTGCCCCCCCGCTGCGGACGTGGCCGTGCCCGCACTCGCCCCGGGAACCGGCAGAGGCTCATTGCGCCAGCCGCCGTCGCGGGTCACGTGCGTCAGCCACACCGCGACCGCCGCGTCCGGCACAGCCACCGCCACGCGCTCCCCTGCCGCAAGCGGCCACAACACCCCCTCGGCCCTCTCCTCGCCGACTTCGTGCTCGTCGAATCCCACCCAAAGCTCGCAGTCGCGCCGCGCCTGCAACCACACCTGCGGTACCGGCTCCTCAACGACGTACACCGCAAGCGCAAACCCCACCGTCGCCGACTCCGCCTCCGAAATCCGCGGGGGCGCTTCCTCTTGCGCCGCAAGCCGCTCGCGCAATTCGTCGCGCTCACTTGCAAGCTCCTCCACGCGCGCTTCGTGGATCTGCTGCGACGTCGAGAGG
>SKZP01000657.1 GCA_007127275.1 Planctomycetota bacterium | reverse complement strand
GTGGACCCGTCGCAGGGATGCGTGTGGCAGGTGCACCCCCAAGCTTGGCGGTTGTTGGCACTCAGTCCTGAATGACTTCCGTTTCACGGACAATCTCGGCGGCGCTGGCGAGTTGGCGCGGCGTCGGCCCGGGCCACGGGACCTTGCGCTGCTGGACCTGGCCGGAGGCGGCGTCCCACATGGCGACGAACAAACGGTCCGGGCCGTCATACCAGAACTCGAACTTGACCGGGCAGCCCTTGGGCACGCCGGGAATCAGCGGAAAACTGATCGTGCCCAAACGTTCCGTGCCGTCGACATCGCCGGAGGAGCCGGAACGCAGCCGAACGATCACGTTCGTTTGGTGGTCCTCGGCGGTCTGGGCGAGCAAGGTGCCACGGGCGGGCCAGGTGGTTCCTTGCGGGATGACGACTTCGACTTGTTCCGACTCGTCGTCTGGGTCGAGCGCCACGGTGGTGAGTGCCTGCGGCGTTTCCTCGCGCAGTACCGGCGCGTCGCCGAGCTTGTCGAGCATGCCCTGGGGTACGGCATTTCCCGGCAAGTCTTCGCGACGCACAGCCTCGGCCCAGATGTCCGCGGCATTGCGGCACGCACCCCGTGCGACCGTTTCCTGCGGGTTGACCTGCCGCCCGACGAGGCGGTCCTCACCAAAGATCTCGCCGAGCATGCGCTGCACAATGGGAATCTGCGAGGAGCCGCCGACGCTCAACACGTAGTCGACCTGCTCCGGTTGAAGCCCCGCCTCGAGCAAGGCGCCGAGTACGAAATTTTTCGTCGTCTCCACGTCTGGGGCAACCAGCCGCTCGAAGTCCTCGAGACTGATCTTGTACTTGCCGGTGCATCCGGCGGTGCTGACCGTAATGGTTTGCGGCGGCGCCTTCTTGCACAGCGCAATTTTTACCTGCTCGCAGCGGGTGAGCAGCTCCCAGCGGCTCTGCGGGCGGTTGTCCGGGTCAGGTGGATCCTGCTCCTCGAACTCGTCGCGGTAGAGGAAGCGGACGTGGTCGTAGAGTCGCTGATCGAGGTTGTTGCCGCCGAGCGTGGGCAGGCCCATGTTGGCGAGCAGTTGCACCGTCTTGCCGGCGAGTCGGAAGATGGTGACGTCGAAGGTGCCGCCGCCGAAGTCGTAGACGAGCACGGTCTTTCCGTCGCGCAATTGCTTGAGCGCCACCTCGAGGGCGACGGCGACCGGCTCCGAGAGCACGGCCATGGCGTTGAGCCCGGCGAGTTTCGCGGCGAGCTTTGTCGCATCTCGGCGCACGTCGTCCCACGAGCTCGGCACGGTGACGACAATGTCGCGCACGACCACCTTGTTCGGGCCGCCGAGCGCCTCGACCGTCTGCTCGACGAGGCGGCGCAGCACGAGTGCGGAAAGCATCTCCGGCGAGTACTTCGTGCCGTGAATGGGCCGGGCGCGGCGGGTGTCGCCCATGTTGAGCTTGAAGAACTGCGCGACGTTCATTGGCTCGAAGACGGCCATGCGCTTCGCGTCGAGGCCGACCTCTGCCTTGAACTCCTCGGGGAAGTATACCGCCGAGGGGGTGACAATGGACTCCTGGTTGTGGTGGACGACCTTGGTGTCGCCGTTTTCATCAATGTAGGCGAGCAGCGAGTTGCAGGTGCCAAGGTCAATGCCGACAATCACCTCGCGCGGCTCGGTGCTCGAAAAGGTCGGTACCGGGTGCTCCCGCTCCGGGGCCGGGTCCTCGGTGATCAGCGTTTCCGGGGCGTCGTCGTAGCCGGCCAGTTGCTCGGTGCCACGCAGCGGACCCTCTTCGCGGGTGGCACCGCGCATCATCACGTAGGCGGGTTCTTCGTCGTAGTCCATCTCCACCGCCTCGGCGACCGGTGCCTCCTCTGCCTCGGTGAAGGCACCCATTGCTTGGTTGCGAGCCTCGCCGAACATGTCGAACTGACCCGTATCCTCGCTGTCCTCGGCGCCGATCGCGGCGACGGGAATGGGCATGGTATCCCGAATGCCGACCGGCGACGTGCCCGGCTTGAGCAGCTCGAGCAACGGCTCCAATTGCCCGTAGCGGGTGCGCGGGTCGTACCGCAGGCATCCCTCAATGGCCGCTTTGAGACCGGGAGAGTTGAGCGCTTCGAGCCGTTCGAGCGTGTCAATGTCCACCGTCGGCTCGCCGAACAGGCTCGTGAGCATCACGAGGCCGAGCGAGTAGATGTCGCTGAGCAGCCCCGGTGTCGAGGGAACCTCGCCCCGTTGTTCGGGTGCGGCGTAGGCGAGCAGTTGGGCGCCCCAGGGCGGTTGATTGAAGATGACCCCTTGGAAGTCGGGAAAGAAGCCGAAGTCCCGCAGGAAGACCTCGAGCTTCGGTTGGCCACCGCCGCTTTTCCGGCGTCGCACGAGCACATTTTGCGGGCGCAGCGCCAAGTGCGGCACGCGGTAGATGTGCGCCGACATCAAGCCCGTGACAATACCGGCGGCGACTTGGGAGGTCTCGAGCTCGCCGAGCGGGCCGCGGGCAAGCAGGTTGTCGAGGCTGTTGACCCCCTCGAGGTAGGGCGACCAGAAGTGCCAGTAGGCCTGCGCCTCGCCGCGCGGATAACGGTCCCAGTCCATCACTGGCAACAAGCCCTGGCGCGGCGCGTGACGCAGCAGGTCGAGGTTGGAAAAGAGCGTGTCCGGGTCGACCCCGAGGCGGTCGGGGTTCAAAAGCACCTTAAGCACCAGGTCCTGCTCGTTGGGCTCGTCGGCGGTGGCAAGCTGCTTGACGCGAAAGACGACGCCGAAGGGACCGGCGCCCAAAATGTCGAGCGTCTCGAAGCGCTCCGGATTGAAGAGCGCATGTTGCCACGGGTCGAGCCGCACCGCTTCGCGGTAGGCCTCGAGCGCCTCGGCGTACCGGCCCAGCTCGAGCGCCTGATGAAACCGCTGAAACGGCCCGGCGGCGGCGTGTGCGGTGGGACCGACATTGCCGGTGTTGGCCGTTGCCGAGGGGGGGGGCGTGGCGGCGGCTTGCTGGGCCATTTCCTCGGCGGAGTGGCGCGAGGTTCCGCTGCCGTTTCGCGGGCGGTTGCTCGGCGGCAACAACGAGACCCGGGACGTTTTGTCCG
>SKZP01000574.1 GCA_007127275.1 Planctomycetota bacterium | reverse complement strand
GCTCGCCTCCGCTTCGATCTCGTAGCGACGGCTGATGCGCTCGCCAGGCTCGCTCGGACCCGAGGTCGGGAAGCGCACCTGGACTACACCGTTTTCGTCCGCTTGCGTTTCTCCTTCGGCGACGAGCATGCGCCGCGCCCGGCGTGGCGAGGAGTACATCCAGTCGCCGAAGTACCAGCTACCGCGGCGTGTCGGCCGGTAAGTGCTGTGGTGCGGCCGCGCAAAGACGCGGTAGGAGACGTCCGCGCCCGCGACGGGGCCGCCGCCGTAGTAGTCGACACGGATGGTCGCGCTCGCTTCCTCACCGAGTTGCACCTGCTCCTCGCTCGGCTCGACGAGCACCTCGTACTCGGGAAGCAGATACTCCTCGACACGGAAGGTTTGCCGAGAGTAGCGACGACTATCCGGCGCACGCACCTCGACGTGGTAGCGCCCGAGCGTCGCGTCCGCGGGAAGGGAGACTTCGCCGTGGCCGGCGCCGAACTCGTTCATTTCGATACGACCCTCGGCGATAACTTCGCGACGCGGATCCCGCACGCGGTAGTCAAGCACGTCTGGGCGCGGCGTCCGGTAGCCGTCTTGAGTAAAGTGTCGCTCAAGCACCTTGAAGTACACCGACTGCTCGGGGCGGTAGACGGGACGCTCGGTGTAGATCAACCGGCGCGTTTGCGCGCCCCAGTCCCACGCCCGGGCGGAGGGGTGGCGCGAGCCCGTCACCGCAACCCGACCGCAGTCACTGAGCGCAATGGTCACCATACCGCGCCGCCAGGCGCGCCGGCCGCCGCGACGAGTTTGGCGCGGCAAGGTCGCAAGCCCGGCGTCGTCGCTGCGGTAGGTGGACTGTGCGACGGAACGGCTCCAGCGCTCGCCGTCCCAGTGTTGCCAGAACTCGCGCATGATCACCGTGCCGGGGCCAATGGGCTCGCCGGTTTCGTTGTCGACCAGCCAGTGGGTGATCTCGTTCGGCCCCGGGCGAATCACGGCGACGGCGTCGGCAATCAGGTGGAGCGAGCGCTGCGTCAGCCCGGCGCTTTCCGCAACGAGCAACAACGCGGGATGCTCGAAGGCCTCGCGGTTTTCCAGCGAGAAGGGTAGTTCGAGGTCTTCCTTGCGGTTCCACGCGTGGGTCCCGTCGTCCTCGACCTTGACGCTCCACGTGGCGACGTTGTCACCGCGGTAGCGCTCGACGTAGCTCGCTCCCTCGTCCTCGGCGTCGTAGAGCGTCGACATGCTCGCAAGCCGGGCGCCCCCGTCCTCGGCGAACCGCTCGTCGCCGACAAGGCCCGCAAGGTCGAGTTCGTAAACGTTGAACGTGACGGTCTCCGTGTTGCGTGCCCGCACCGACAGGCTCGGCGTCTCTCCCACGGGAAGCTTCGTGTCGAGCTCTACCTCCAGGCGCGGTGCGGTCTCGCGTTGAATCACCGCGCGGGCACTCTCGCCCCAACGCGTATCCGAGTAGGCCTCTTCGAGCTTGCGCAATTCGTCGAGCGCCTCGACCAAGTGACCGCGCTGGCGCAAGCGCTCGGCGAGGATGTACCACGACTGCGGCGCCCGCCGGCTCGTCGGATACCGCTCGATCAACGCTTCGAAATACGGCCGCGCCTTGGGAGGCTCGGGCAGGGTGCCCTCTGCGAGCACACGCCCGTAGCGAGTGCGCAAGGTGAGGCGGTCGCGCTCGACGCGGTCGACGAACACGGCTTTGGCGAACAAGGCGAATCCGCCGCGCAAGGTCGTCTCCTCGGCGGCGCCGAGCTCGCCGAGCTTGTCGTAGATCTCCGCCGCTTCGTCGTAGAGTCGCAGGATCCGCTCGTAGTTCGGCCAGGTGCGCACTGAAATCTCGCGGTACTCCCGCTCCCCGTCGGGGCGCTCAATCACGAACTCAATGCTTTCGCGCTCGAAGGCCTCGTCATACGACTCGAGCAGGTCGGCAAGCTCACGTTTCACCTGTGCGTACAAACCGAGTTCGGCCATCAACAGCAGGGTGCTGTCGCGGTCCAAGGCATCCACGCGGGCTTCAAGCACCTCGTGGGCACGCTCCATCTGCGCCCGTGCGTCGCGGCGGTTCTCGTCGCCAATCCGGTGACGCTGTGCTTGTCGTACGCGCCGCCAGTGAATCTCGCCGTCTTTTTCCCAGTAGCTGCTGGGCATGTTCAGGCGAATGAGCATGGCCTGGCGCCGGGCCAACGCCTCGTAGCGCTTCCCCTCGTTGAGCGCGGCGAGCGTTTCGCAGACGTCGAGCGCTTCGAAGTATTGGTTTAGGTGCGTCTTCGCAATGGCGAGGTTCTTACGCACGGTGTTCGTCGTCGCATTCACCTCGTCGGTCGTCGCCAGGTACTCTTTGTAGGCCTCCACCGCCTGACGGTAGGAGCGCTCCTCGAACATGTCGTGGCCGTGCTCGAGCAGTGTCTCCGGGGAAGACTCCTCCGGCGCTTCTCCGGTGTCGGCAAAGGCCAACCACGTCGTGGTAGCCGTTCCGACCATCAACAAAGCTAGTCCGAACAAGGTGATGGATCGACGCATAACGGGCACTCCTTACAGGGGGGGCGAACGAAGAACGAAATCTTTATGACAGATGACTCGAAAGAAGCAATCCCTCGACGTTACGACGCAGAGTTGGGTTCTTCGGATTCGAAAAAATCCGCATACGCGGACGGGCAGCGTCGTTCCAAACGGTTTTCGGTCGGGTGGGTTCACGCAAATGCGTTACCGGCTTTCCAGGGTCTGTTATACTCTCGGCGACGCGTGCTTGGTTTGCCGGCGAAGGACGTGGGATCCACCGGAGTGTGGGGATGATGGGCGCACGGTCAACGCGGCACGAGCGAACGGCGCGGCATCCCGTGACCGCGACCCTCGCGGCGTTGGTGTTTGCAGGCGCCACGCTGGGGATCTCCGCCTGTCTCACCCCCGAGGAGGGGCGCGAGTCGCCTCCAGAGGCAACGACGACGGCTCCGGACGGCGCGGCCACCGCGGGCAAGCCGCATCCGGTGCGGCCAGCGCGAGCGGAGAGCGACACGCAAGCGGAAAGCGACGAGGACGTCGCTGCGCGGCTTCAACCTGCCGGGGTCACCGCCGAGGTGCCCGAGGCGAACGCCGTGGTGCTTACTGCGCGCGACGACGAAGCGTTTGCCGAGGTGTGGCGCGAGCGAACGGCGTTGGCGTTTCGCGAATTGCGTCGCATTTTTCCGCCGCGCGAGCGCGCGGTCGAGCCGGCGACGGTGCTGATCTTTCCCGACCGCGAGGGGTACGAGGCCTACGCCGAGCATTTCGCGCCGGAAAATCATCCCGCGTTGGGCTACTACGACCCTGTGCGCCGCGAATTGGTGATGGCCGAGTCGGACCGCGACGAAGCCCTCTTTGCGACGTTGCTTCACGAGTCGACGCACCTCGTACTGCGCGACTTCCTCGGTCACCGCTACCCGCCGGCGTGGCTCGACGAGGGGCTTGCGACCTACTACGAAACCGGCGTCCTCGTCGAAGACGAAGAGACCGGCGAAGCATCCATTCGTTTCGGCGAGGTACACGAGGAGTTCCTGCGCCTTGCCGAACGACACCTAGCGGCAAACGCGCCGGTCGACGTGCGCCGTTTTGCAACGATGGACTTCGACAGCTTCGCCGACGTCGGCACGAGCACTTTACGTCGGCACTACGCGCTGTCGTGGTCGCTGGTTTACTACCTGCTCAACGGGGAACGGGGGCGCTTCCGCGCACAGTTGCAGCTCTACCTCGACGAAATTGCCGCGGCGCCGGATCCGCAGATGCGCTACGTACGCGCCTTCGACCTCTGCTTCCGCCCGGTAATGTATTCGTTCGAGTTGGGCTGGGCGCACTGGGTCCGACGTGCCGCGCGCAAAGACTAAACCCCCTGTCGAATGGGATTCGTAACAAGCCCACGGGCCACGGCCCGTAGGCCCCGCACGTTGACGGATTCGACCACCGGCCGCAGCCGCGGCCCGCAACCCGCAGCCCGCAGCCCGTGGGCGTTTCCACGAGGTTAGGCTAAACGTCGTTACCCGCAGACCTCGGCACGTAGTTCTGACCAGACGGCGAGTGCAGCGTCAGACCTGCGAGGTGTATTGGCGTCGTCAGGTGTTGAGGCTCTTGGTGTCAATTGCCTGCCTACTTCCGAATGTGGCAGCAACAGCGCATTCGCGCTTACTGCTGGGGCACGCCCTTCATGGCGAGGCCAATGCGCTTGCGGGGGATGTCGACGCTTAACACTTTCACCTGCACCTTCTGGCCTACGTTGACTTCGTCAGCGGGGTCCTCGACGAAGCGGTCGGCTAGCTGGGAGACATGGACGAGGCCGTCTTGGTGCACGCCTACGTCGACGAAGGCGCCGAACTTCGTGACGTTGGTGACAATGCCCGGCAGGATCATCCCCTCGTCGAGGTCCTTCAGTTCGTGTACGTCGGCGAAGGCGAACGCCTTGAACTCGCCGCGCGGATCCCGCCCGGGGCGCTTCAGTTCTTCAATGATGTCCGTCACCGTTGGCAGGCCAATCCCGGCGGCCTCGTCGACGAACGGTTGCGGTTTGAGGCTTTGCACGAGGCTGCGGTTGCCGACGAGTTGCTTGACGCTCACCCCCTTGGCCTCGGCCATTTTCGCGACGACGTGGTAGCTCTCCGGGTGCACCGCGGTGTTGTCCAGCGGCTCCTCGCCGTCGCGGATGCGCAGAAAGCCGGCGCACTGCTCGTAGGCCTTGGGGCCGAGGCCCGTGACCTTCTTTAACTGCGCGCGGTTCGTGAACGGGCCGTTCTTGTCGCGGTGCGCCACAATGGCTTTCGCGAGGCGGGCGCTGATGCCGCTGACGTACTCGAGCAGTTTGTGGCTCGCCGTGTTCAGGTCCACGCCGACGGCGTTGACACAGCTCTCCACGGTGCGGTCGAGCGCGGCCTTGAGTTGCCGCTGGTTGACGTCGTGCTGGTACTGGCCGACGCCAATGGACTTCGGGTCAATCTTCACGAGCTCGGCGAGCGGATCCTGCAGGCGCCGCGCAATGCTGATGGCGCCGCGTACCGTGAGGTCTAGGTGCGGAAACTCCTCGCGGCCGACCTCGCTTGCCGAGTAGACGCTTGCGCCAGACTCGCTGACCATCACGACCGTGAGCCGCTTGCCGGCCTTGCTGGCCATCTCCCGCAGGAAGGTCTCCGTTTCGCGGCTGGCCGTGCCGTTGCCCACGGCGACCGTGTCAATCTCGTACTTGGCGACGAGGCGCAGCACCTCTTTGGCGGCACCTGCGAGGTCATTCTGCGGCGCGGTCGGGTAGATGACGGTGTCTTCGAGGTACTCCCCTTGCGGGCCGACGGCGGCGACCTTGCAGCCGGTGCGGTAGCCGGGGTCAATGCCGAGCACGGCGCGCTGACCCAGCGGCGGCTCGAGCAGCAGGTGCCGCATGTTCTCCGCGAAGACCTCAATGGCCTCGGCCTCCGCCTCCTCGGTCAGGTCGACGCGCACCTCCGCCTCGACCGAGGGAATCAGCAGCCGGTCGAAGCCGTCATCCACCGCCTCCGCCACGGCGCGCCCGCCGGCGGTGCCGTAGTCGACCGGGATGCGGTTCTTCACCGCGTTCGCCTCGGCAAGCGTGTCCGCCACGAGCTGCACCTTGAGCGCCTTGAGGCGTTCGCCGCGGTTCGCCGCGAGGATGCGGTGGCCGGGCAGCTCCTTCACCGACTGCGTGTACTCGTGCAGGTCGTGAAACTTCCCGTCCTCCGCGTCCGGCTCGCTGCCGGGCTCCACACTCACCTCGCCGGCGTTCCACAGTCGCTGCCGCACTCCTTTGCGCACCTCGGCATCATGCGCCACCGTCTCCGCAACAATGTCCCGTGCCCCGGCGAGAGCCGCCGCCACGTCCGGCACCTCCTTCTCCGCGTCGACGAAGGCCGCTGCCACCTCCTCGAGGTCGTCGCCAATCTCTCCCGCGAGCAGCCCCTCGGCAAGTGGGCCGAGACCGCGTTTGCGCGCCTTTTCCGCCCGTGTCTGGCGCTTGGGCTTGTACGGCAGGTAAAGGTCTTCGAGTTCCTGCTTCGTCTCCGCCGCTTCAATTGTGGCACGCAACTCGTCGGTGAGCTTGCCTTGCGACGCAATGCTCTCCAGAATGGTCTTGCGGCGCGCCTCGAGGTCCTCGACGTACTGCTTGCGCTCGGCAATGGCGGCAAGCTGCGCCTCGTCGAGCGTGCCCGTCGCCTCCTTGCGGTAGCGCGCAATAAACGGCAGGGTGTTGCCCGCGGCAAGCAGCTGCACCGCCGCAGTGACGCGCTGCACGGCCAGACCGAGGTCCGCGGCGACGCGTTTGGCAAGCGAGGTGAGATCAATGGCGGGCTCGTCGGTGGAATTCGCTCCGGCGGCGGTGCTCGCTTCAGCGGCTGGATGAGGCGCTTCGCTCATAACGCAATCAACCTGTCGTTCAAACAACCAACATAGTGCGGCGGGCTTCGAGAGTCGTTACCCATACAACGTCACCGCCGGCCGGTCTATGATAATGGCCCGTCGAGACGTTCGACGCGAAGGGGGAGGACTCATGACACTGGACCTGGCGCAGAGCGAAGACGGTGCATGGCTGGTGCGTGTGCGCGTACAGCCCAAGGCGAAACGAAACGCCGTGCTCGGAACGCACGACGGGGCGTTGAAGCTCGCCGTGACGGCAGCGCCGGAAAAGGGAAAGGCGAACGACGCCGTCTGCAAACTCCTCGCGGCGCACCTTGGCATCTCCACCTCGCAACTCTCGCTCGTGGCGGGCCAGGCAAGCCGCGACAAGCGTGTCGCCATTCGTGCCGAGTTTCCGGGGGCCGAAGAGTTGTGCAACGCATTGCTCGACCCGCCCGGCATTGGGTGACGAACAAACACGGGATTTTGCTGACGAACAAGTCGAGGACCTCGCCTAATATCCCTTCGCAATTGTATCCCTTCGCAATTGCAATTCGGCGTTCTACCAAGCTCACGGGCTGCGACGCGGAAATGACTTGCAATGGAACCCACGGCCGCGGCCCGTGGGCTTATCAGGGGTGCGCGACTCGTTGTCACCCTTTTTATGGGCCGACGTAGATGGTCCGCGGCTGCAACGGCGGGCCGTCGGGGAGGTACTCGAGGCAGTGGGCGAGCCAACCGACTTGGATGGCCAGGCAAAACGGTAGAGTGAACGCACTGCTGGGCAAGCCAATGGGATGGTAGACGAGTCCGGTGAAGGCGTCGACGTTGGCATAAATGCCCTTCGGGCCGAGCGCACTCTCAATCTCGTCGCGCACGACGTCGTGAACCGCCAGCAGGCGCCTTCCTCGCTCGCCGCTTTGCTCAAGCAGCGCCTTGGCGAAGGGGTAGAGGACGCGGCCGCGCGGGTCGTGCGTCTTGTAGACGCGGTGGCCGTAGCCGGGGAAGCGGTACTTCTCGGCAATCCGTTCGCGGACCCAGGTGCGGGCCTCCTCCGGCGTGGCGAAGCGACGTAGCATCTCGAAGGCCGGGCGGTTCGCGCCGCCGTGCAGGGCGCCGCCGAGTGCACCGACGCCGGCAAGGACGGCGCCGTCGAGGGAGCCGCCAGCCGAGGCGACACTCAACGCAGCCAAAGCAGCGGCATGGATGTCATGCTCCGCCTGCACAATCAGGCTGACCTCGAAGGCGCGCACCGCCTCTTTACGCGGCCGGTGCCCGAGGGTCTGATACAAAAAGTTCGCGGCGAGCCCGAGGTCCTCAGCCGGCTCTAGTGGCGCGTGGTCGAAATGGTGGCGCACCGCGGCTGCCGCCAGCGCGAACGTCCAGCCGAGCAGCCGCGGTACTCGGGTCTCCTGGCTGGCGCGGCTCGGCGGCCCAGTCTCGCCGGTCGCCGGCGCGTGAATGGCCGCGACGGCGAGGGCGGTGCGGAAGGTCGAGAGGATGGGCGCTTGCTGGGGCAACAGCCCGAGGACGTCCAGCGCCTGCTGGGGGGGGCGCCGCCAAAGCCGCAATTGCGCGGCGAAGCGGTCGAGTTGCGCTCGTTGCGGCAAGTCGCCGTAAAGGATCAGGTAGGCGACCTCTTCGAAACTGCACTCGGCGGCCAATTCGTCGACTGAGTAGCCGCGGTAGGAAAGCTCCCCCTTTGTTCCTTCAATGCGGCTGATGGCAGTCTCCCCGGCAACGAGGCCTTCGAGGCCGCGCCCGTAGGTTGCATCCGCAGGCGGTTGGGGCGTAGCGCCGATCATCTTCGAACTCGAATGCGGGCAAAGGCGTCGTCGCGGGGGATTCCACGTGTCGGCGAGATTGTGCCTTGTCGCAGCGGATTCGCAACCTTCAGGTGCCCCCCGCGCGCCTCCCTGTTGTGGAAACAACAGTGCAAAGCCCGCAGGCTTCGCCCGTGGGTCGAAACCAGAACTGGGAGTGGCCCGCAAACGAGATTCGTACCTTACTCCGCCTCGAATCCCCCGTGGGTCGAAGCCAGAAATGGGCGGAACCCACGAGGCTTCGTTTTGCGAACCGGCTCGTGCACGTACACGCGGCACGACCACTGCTCGGCAAGGTCGCCGGGAGGAATTGAGCGCGAACCCGTTCAACGCTGCCTCCCCAAATTGCGCGCAGGAGCCCACGCAGACGGTGCACTCAAGGGTCAACTCCCCGCTTGCGGTGTACGGCCTGCGTCATTGTCGCTTGGCGCGAGGCGCCCGCTCTGGTACTGCTAGTGTGCGTGGGCATCATCCAAATTCGGTTTCGCAGCGGTTGCGCTACGGTACGGCCGACCATGGGCGAGGACATCTACTTTTATTCTGCCACCGACGACTTGCTGGCGGAGATTGTCGCCGGCCGACTACGCGCGGTGGGCCACGCCGTTGAGCTGGGGCCGGAGACGGCCATGCGCGAGTCGCTTCTCTCCGGAGCCTTTTCAGTTGCCGTGTTTGACGCGCAGCTCTCCGACGCACTTGCATTGCTCGCCAAGCTCAAGGAGCGTGCCGCGCAAACCAGGGTCGTGTTGCTGCTGCCGGAAGAAGCGGCCAAACCGTCCGGCTTGCGTATTGACGGGGAAGCCGTGCTGGTTGAGCCGTTCGAGGTCACGGCGTTGAACGTGGCGTTGGATGCGCAGCTTGCCGCGGTCGCTGCGGACCCGAGCGTGCAGACAGTTTCTTTGGCCTTCGCCACCACCGACGAGAACGTCGAGACGGCGCGCATCATGTTGGAGGAGCGGTTGAGCGGCGTTGGCGTGCTCGACGAGGAGCAGCGGTTTCACTTGTTGACCGCGTTCGGCGAAGCCATTGGTAACGCCGCGTTGCACGGAAACAAGGCCCGCCGCGACCGCGTCGTGCGGTTACGCTTCGAGCATGCCCAGGAGTATGTCTCGCTGACCGTCACCGACGAAGGCCAGGGCTTTGACTGGCGAAACAATGAGGTACAGGCCGCCGAGGCCAACGGCAGCACCGCACTGGCCCAGGCGGCAGCCCGCGAAGCGCAGGGCAAGCTAGGCGGCCTCGGCCTCAACCTGATGCGCCAAGTCTGCGACGCCGTCGAGTTCAACCCCGCAGGAAACGAAATCACCTTGCGCAAGTCCTTGCCCGTGCAGCCGCGCGCCGTGTAGGCGCCCCACCGCTGGAGGCTACAAAAACAAGGGGGGCCGTGCGTCGAGGGACGTTTATGCTGAGCAACTCACGAACATTTTGGCGTGTCGCTCGGACGCAACTCACCCGTTTTTTTTGGAAGACCTCGGTTTCACTCGTTCGGTGGCGTGGTTCGGTTTGAGCGTATCTTTCTGGACGCAACGTGCACCGCAACGTACGACTAGCGCGTCGTGAGGTTTCAACGGTTTGAACGGACTACGACGCGGCGCATGAGTGAGGACGACGCCAAGCGAGAACACCGGCCGCGGCCGTTGCGTGGGTTGCTTTGGCGCGAGATGCGGCTGGAGTGGCGCACGCGGGAGACCGTGCTTGCCACGGGGCTGTTCGCGGTGATTGTCGCGCTAATCTTGTCGTTCACCGTTGCCGAGCATGTCGTCGCCTCGCTGCCCGGGCTTGCCGCGGAGCAGCCGCAGACGGCGCGTTTGCAAGCTGGCGAGGTCGCCGGGTTGATTTGGGTCGCCTTTACCTTTGCCACCACACTCGGCCTCGGCCGCGCCTTCGCCCGCGAGCGGGAAGCCGGCGGCGGCGGCATGGATGCGCTGCTGCTCATTCCTGCGGACTGGTGTTTGATTTTCCTGGCCAAGTTGCTGGCGACCCTTGCCTTCACCCTGTTTGCGCACACAGCAACGTTACTGGTCTTCGTCGTGCTTCTCGCCCTCGAAGTTACCGTAGCCACGCTCGCCTGGATTCTGCTCGTTGCTTTGGTGGCCACACTCGGTCACGTTGCTCTGGGTCTGGTCGTCGCGGCGCTAACTTCTTCGTTGCGGGCACGCGAGGTACTGCTGCCGGTGTTGTTGTTGCCGTTGCTTATTCCGCTGTTTCTCGCAGCGACCGAGGCGACGGCGCTGGCGCTGACCGGATTTTTGTTGCCGGGTGCGTGGCATGGTTTTCTGCAGTCGTTGCTTTTCTTGTTGATGCTGGATGTACTTTACCTCGGCCTGGGCTTCCTGCTCTTTCCCGTGGTGCTGCGAGAGTAGAACCTACCTCACGTTTCCTCCTGCAGGCTTCGATCGGCGGCGTGCCCGCAGGGGCGAGCTGGCGCACGCTGCGCTGCTCGACGTGGGCACGGTCACGCCTCTGCTGCTCGCTTCACGCCGCCCCACCCCTGCGACCGTCCGCTCGGTCTCGCCAGCCGCACCAGTCTTGAGGTAGGGTCTAAACCGCTAGCCCAATGTGATCCGTTATTCAAGCCCACAGGCTTCGCCCGGGGCCCCCACCCGTTTACGCAGGTTCGACCCACGGGCGAAGCTCGTGGGCTTGTTCCGCATTCCAAACGGCTACCGGTTAGAGCGTGCGACGCGGGAAAACTGGGATGCCCCCGTATCCGGAAACGCGGGTCGCGCGTGGCGCGGCATCACAAATGCTCGCTAACGGCCCCACAGGTCGCGACCCGTGAGGCTTATGCGTGCGCGTCTTCAACGTCATCTGATGCCACTGTAGGCGTCATGTCCCGCAGATCTGGGTTCTTTACGCCGACTTGCTGACTTCCTCTTGCTGCTTTTCCGGCTGCGCGGCACCGGCGGAGGTCGGGGTGGTGGGCTGCTCTCCGCTTTGGGGAAGCGAACGGTTTTCTTGCTGTTGCTGTTGCTCGCCCGACTTTTGGTTCTTGTCGCGCACGACTTCGACGTCGACGGCGTTCACCTCGTCCTCAATTCCCTTGATCCCCTTCTTGAACTCGACCAGGCCTCGGCCCAGCGAACGGCCCACCTCGGGAAGGCGCTTGCCGAACAGAAGCAGCATCAGCGCGAGGATCAGCATGATCTCCCAGAATCCGGGAGCGCCGCCGAACCAAGCGAAAACGGGGCTCGTAACTAGCATGCTGGTGGTCATCACTTGGGCACTCCTGACGCAAACCGGCAAGGCAACGGGACAGTGCTTGTCGCGGTCGCGCTCTTGAGAAAAGGTGGGACGGAATCCGCAAGGGCGAAGATTGCCTGTGTGTGCGTGTCGCTTCGGCGCTGAACGTCAAACCCACGAGAAGCATCACGTTATTGCGGAGT
>SKZP01000176.1 GCA_007127275.1 Planctomycetota bacterium | reverse complement strand
GGGCGCTCGCCTGGGCGGGCATCCTGCTCGTCCCCGCCGTCGGCGCGGTGCTGATGTCGGCAAGCACGGTCATCGTCGCAATCAACGCGCAACTGTTGCGCGGCCAGGAGCTCTAACCACGAATTCGTTTAGCCGCGACGCGAAGCGGAGCGCGCTCTGCGTCAAAACAACCCGAAGGATTCGGATTGCAATATGAGCGAGACAACACCATCCCCACCATCCCATGCACCACAGCCACAATCCGCGAAGCCCGGCCGGTGGCCGCGGCTCAAGGCGTGGATCATCAGGCACCGCGTCGCGCTGATCGTGTTCCTGCTCGGTGTAATCGTCGCGCTGTTGATTCCGGAGCAGTGGATCTATGTGCCGGAGCATGATGCGGCGGTGCATGACGAGCACGAGTGGCTCTATGCTTGCCCGATGCACCCGTATATCCAGTCGCACGACCCGGACGCGACCTGCCCGGAATGCGGCATGAACCTTGAGCTGGTGCGCGACACCGACGTGCTCGACGAGCACGACCAATGGATGATCGGCCTCTCCATGACGCAGGTCAAGCAGCATCCGTTGATGGAGCGCATTCGCGTGCTCGGTCGGCTGCGCATCGACGAGACACAACTCGGCCATGTTGCCGCTTGGGTCGAGGGGCGCATCGAAACGCTCTACGCGAACACGCGCGGCGAGGAGATTCGCAAAGGAGAGCCGTTGCTGACGCTGTACTCGCCGCAGCTTTATGCCGCGCAGGAGGAGTACTTCTCGAACCTGAAAGCGGCCCGCGAGGCAACCGGCCCCGGCCGGCAATCCCTCGAAGCGCTGGTGGCCTCGGCGCGGCAGCGGCTCTTGCTGCTCGGGCTCTCCGAGGAACAGGTCGAGGCGATCCCCGAGGAGGGGCCGCAGCACACGCTGACCATTCCCGCGCCGCAAGACGGCGTGATTGTCGAGCGCCACGTCGAGGAAGGCGACTACGTCGCGGAAGGCACGCGCGTCGTCACCGTCGCCGACCTGCGCACGCTGTGGCTCTTCCTCGACGTGCACGAGCGCGACTCAACGCTGGTTCGCAAGGGCCAGCGCGTGCGCATCACCGCCGAGGCACTGCCCGGCTACGTTGGCCACGGCTGGATCGACTTTATCGAGCCGTTTGTCGACGAGCGCAGCCGCACGAAACGGGTGCGCGTCACGCTGCCCAACGTGGCGGAACCGAGGCGCTTCAAGCCGGGCATGTTCGTCACCGCCGAGGTCGAGGTTATGCTCGACGAGGAGTTGGAACCGGCGATCGACGAAGCCGGCGAGCCCACGGAGCCGGCGCCGCACCGCGTCTTGCCCACCTCGGCGATCCTCGATGCCGGCGAGCGCACCGTGGTCTACCTGCTCGCGAGCGACACCGAGGAAGGCAAGACGTTCGAGCTACGCGAGGTCACCGTCGGCCCACGCCTGCGCCGAGCGGACGAGCCGGAGGAGGCCACGCGCTACCGGCCCATCTTGAGCGGCCTCGCCACCGGCGACGTCGTCGCCCTCGGCGGCGCCTTCCTGCTCGACAGCCAAGCGCAGATTCGCGGCCGCCCGAGCCTCTTCTTCCCCGAAGGGGAGGCCGCAGCGCCGGAGGATCACGAGGAACATGTGCATTAGCGACCAAGAATATTGGCTACCGTGGTCAGCCGAAAACAAATGATTCGATTCGATTAATGGAACACCTAATTAACGGTCCCGCATTGCTGGCACCGGTACTTGCCAAGAGTTCCAAACAAAGACATGAGTAGCCAGATAGGAATCCAGATCCCCACTGTGATGATCGTCAATACGCATCCCCACATTTCGGAGACACGATTTCGAACATGCAACGTTTGAACTTGGCAGTGCTTGCAGAACTTCGACTTCTGGTCGACAGCAGCCATTGCAATCGCTCTCGGTTAAGTCTGCTGAATTGTGGGGTTCACAACGAGAAGGATATACGAACGTTCTTCGAGGTGCAACGGTCAACCGCATATTTGTGGCTGTTGTCCCCTGCGCATCGCGACGCGTTCCATTTCACGTCGCGCGTAATCACGGACGGGTAGAGCCATGCTGAAGCGCATCATTCACTTCTTCCTGCATAACGGCATTGCCGTCGCCGCTATTGTTGTCGCGGTGGTTGTTGCCGGCATTGCGGTGGCACCGTTTGACACGCCGTTTGACGAAACCGGCTTCCGCGATCGCGTGCCGGTGGATGCGCTGCCGGATATTACCGAGAACCAGGTGATTGTCTGGTCGGATTGGCCCGGGCGCAGTCCGCAGGACGTCGAGGATCAGGTGACGTATCCCTTGGCGACGGCGCTGCAGGGGATTCCGAACGTCGTCGATGTGCGCGGCATCTCCGGCTTCGGCATGAGCCGCATTTATGTGGTCTTCGAGGACGGCATCGATTTCTACTGGGCGCGCAGCCGCGTGCTGGAGAAGCTCGCCACGGTCACCGAGTTGCCCTCGGATGTGACGCCCGCGCTCGGCCCGGATGCGACGGCACTCGGCCAGATCTTCTGGTACACCGTCGACGGCAAGGGGATCCCGCTCGACGAGTTGCGCGCCGTGCAGGACTTCGAGGTGCGCTACGCGTTGCAAGCGGTACCCGGCGTGGCCGAGGTCGCGAGTGTGGGCGGCCAGGAACGCACCTACAGCGTCGAGCTCGACCCGGAGCGGTTGCGTGCGTATGACCTGACGGTGCCGGAGATTGTTGCCGCGGTGCGCGAGTCGAACCTCGACGTTGGCGCGACGACGCTCAACAGCGACGACGGCGGCTCGGAGTATATCCTGCGCGGCCGCGGCTTCCTGCGCAGCCTCGAAGAGCTCGAACGGGCGGTGATCACCAAGCGCGGCGACGACGTGCCCCTGCGCCTCGGCGACGTGGCCAACGTGCAGTTCGCGCCGGCCTTCCGCCGCGGTGCACTCGCCGACGAGCACACCGAACGCGTCGGCGGTGTCGTCGCCATGCGCTTCGGTGCCAATCCGAAGGAAGTGATCGACGCCGTTAAGGAAGAGATTGACGCGCTCAATACTTCGCTCGCCGCGCGCGGCATGGAGATCAATACCTTTTACGACCGCACCCAACTGAT
>SKZP01000138.1 GCA_007127275.1 Planctomycetota bacterium | reverse complement strand
GCAACACGGGTTTCTCGCTGCGCAATGTCGGCATTACCGTTGCCGGCTCCGTTGAAGCGAACGACGAGCCGCTCGTCACGCTGGCCGTCGACGTCGGTGGCAGCGCGCCCTGGGTGGAAGTGGAGAACTTGAACGAGATGCTGCACGGCATGCGCGCGCTCGCCCGCGGCGCCACCAGCGTGGCGGGCGCAACCGGCGCCTTTTCCGTGGGCAGCCGCGCGCTTTCGCAGCGCCGCAGTTCGTTGCCCGTCGGCTACGAGGTGGATCTGGCGCTGCAGGCGGAGATCGACGTCGTTGGCCGCGAGGGCTGGCCGCTCGAGGTGCGCAGCCTCGGTCCCTTGCGCAGCGAGGTGCGGGTGTCGAATACCTTCCAGCGCCTGCTGATACTCGCGCTGCTTGCGGTGAGCATGGTTGTCCTCTACTTCCTCGTCAACCACACCCGACCCGGCAAAGCGATGCGCGCGGTCAGCTACGACCGCGAGGCGGCCAAGCTCATGGGGATCAATTCCGACCGGGTGATCCAGTTCACCTTCTTCGTCGGCGCGTTCCTTGCCGGTATGGCCGGGCTCTACTTCGGGTATGTGCGCAATGTCGAGCCGATCATGGGCTTCTTCCCCGGCCTGAAGGCGTTCATCGCCGCGGTCATCGGCGGCATTGGCTCCATTCCCGGTGCCGTCGCCGGCGGCTTCCTGCTCGCCTTTATCGAGGTCGGCGTCCGAGAAGCGGGGCGCATTGCGCAGTTGATCACCGGGCTCCCGTCGAGTCACCCGTTGATTGAGTTCTTGAGCGAGTTGGGGAGTCTGCGCGACGCCATTGTTTTCGCGTTGTTGATCATGATCCTTGTCTTCAAGCCGGAGGGATTGTTCGGCAAAGCGGAAGGGGAGAAGGTTTGAGGGGAGATGGCGTGCGGGGAGGTTGAGCGCGAGGAACTGGCTCCTTTAACACAGCGAGCGAGAGCGGGGGTGTCCACTGTGTTCAAACGGCCATTCCCCCCTTTCAAACGCGTTCACTGCCCGCATCCACCCATTCGCGTCTTGAAACTCGAGTCCTCCAATTCAGTCCTCTGAACCACCATGTTCGAGCTTCCACTGGCTACCTTGATCTTCGAGAACGACTTCATGCTCCGGCATGTGGCCGTTGCGGGCATCTTCGTACTGCTCGCCCTCGGGCTCAACTTGATCAACGGCTTTGGCGGCATGCTCCTGCTCGGCCATCACGGCTTCTGGGCCGTCGGTGCCTTCATGGGGGCGGCCGCCGTGATTGCCCTGTTTCCCACCGACGAGGCCGGCAACTTCCTGGACCTCGAACAGATTCATTGGAGCACGGTCGCCGCGTTGATGCTGCTGTGCGTCGGCGTCGGTACGCTTGCGGCCATGGTTTGCGGATTCCTGATCGGCGTGCCGTGCCTGCAATTGCGCGGTGACTATTTGGCCATCGCCACGCTGAGCTTCGGACAGATCGTTTTTGCCATCAATCTTTATATCGTTGAGAACCGCCTGCTGCGCGACTCGCTGGAGCTACCCACCCACTTGCCGTTTTTGGACCGCGGGGATGCGCGTCTCGCGTTCGCCTGGTTCTACGTGGCGCTTGTATGGATCGCCGTCATTGCCACCGCCGCACTCGTCTACTTCCTGGTCAAGTCGACACACGGACGCGCCATCCTCGCGTTGCGCGAAGACGAGATTCCCGCAGAGCTCTCCGGCGTCAACATCAAGGGCTACAAGCTGCTCGTCTTCGTCATCGGCGCCGGAATTGCCGGCTTTGCCGGGGGGTTGTTCACGCTTAGCCAGGGGATGATCGAGCCACACAATTTCATCTTCATCTGGGGGGTGATCCTCTTGATGATGGTGCTCTTGGGCGGGCAGGGCTCGATCACCGGCGCGTTTCTCGGGGCGATCATTCTTTATTCGCTCCGCGAGCTGCTTGCGCAGAACAATCCGGTCGGCATTGCCGCGGACATTACCGGCATGGTCGGCTACATCCTCGTGTTCCTTTCCGTACTCGTGACGAGCCAGGCCCTTTCGCCGAAGATGCGTGAACGAGGCGAGCAGCACGCCGAGGACTCGGCCGCCGCGACGTTGAAGCCGCACACGTGGAGCAAGGCCCGTTGGGGACTGGTCTTGTTTGCGGCGGGGCTCGCCTTGCCGCTGGCGGCGACCCTCGCCGTCAACCTGTTTCTCGGCTGGAGCCGGCCGCCCTTCGGCGTCACCCTTGCAAGCATTGGCTTGATGATTGCCGGGGTGTTTTCGCTCCTCACCATCCCGGTGCAGGCGCAGCTGCGCCCTCTGACCATAACCGTTTGCATACTGTTCGTCGCGTGGCTCGGCGCGCTTGTTGCGGAGTACCTGCTCCCCCTTTCCGAGCTGGCGGTGAGCTGGCTCGGCTATCTCGAGCCGGCCGCACTCGTGGCGATGTTGCTGTTGTTGTTCACGCTGGGGCTTCGCCTCGAGCGACCCAGCATCAAGGGAATTGCCGGCACGGCGCTGTTGCTTCTCCTCCTGTACGCGGCGCTCGCCGTCTTCAATTCGTTCGAACTCGACTTGCGTGGCCTGCGTCAATGGTGGCAGGTGATCTTCGCGGCGTTGCTCGTCATCCTGATGCTCAATGCGCCGCACGGCATCATGGGCCGCAAGGAGATCAACCAAACGAACTGGTGGCAGGTGCTGTTCCGTCAACGCACGGCGGCACAAGTACGTGAACGCAAGGACTACGCCCTCGCAGGCGCCGGTGCGACCGGGGAGGTGCCGGCCACGGGCGTGCGGGAGGCTTTCGAGCCGCCGCGTGCGGGGGAGGCCGGCAAGGTAGGCTCGGCGTCGTTGCCCGGTGGCTCCCCGGGCAGCGCCTCTGAGGAACGCCCCGCGCCGACCCCGCAGCCCGCCGAGGGCGAGGCACAGGCGAGGTCCACGCCGTTCTTGCCTGCGTCGCTCTCCGCGTTTGTGCCGCTTGCCGTGGCGCGTTGGGTGTTTCTCTTGTGCGGCCTGCTCTACTTCGGCGCAGCGATCGCTTGGATCTGGGAGGTCGGCTGGGGCTTTGCGTCGACGTTGCACCTGATTGGCGCGTTTCTTGTGCTGCACGCGGTG
>SKZP01000683.1 GCA_007127275.1 Planctomycetota bacterium | reverse complement strand
GAGCAAGCAGCCGGGGCACAACAACACAGCGAGCGCGACCGCGCCGCAACGCACACCGACGAGGCGACGGCCTTCGTCGCGGAAGCCCTCACCCGCTTGGACCTGGAGATGCGCGAAGTGATTGTGCTGCGCTTTTATCAGGACCTGAGCGTCGCCGAGGCCGCCGAGTTGCTCGGCATTGCCGAGGGAACGGTGAAAAGTCGCGTAAGCCGCGCCGTGCGCCTGCTGCGGGACATGCAGCTCCGTCACGACGGAGGTGACGGGGGCGAGGAGGAGAATGCAACGACGGCGTGCGGAAAGGGCGAGCAGACGACGCACAAGGAGGCGATGCAATGACCGCGCACCAACACCGTCGCCGTGACGACAACAACGTTGCGGATCCGTTCGAAGACAGGCTGCGCGCGGGCCTCGACGCCCTGGCCCAGCAAGGCCCCGCCGGCCCGACACCGGACGCGGTGCGCGCTGTTATCCAGGGGCGACGCGCACCAACACACGTGCGCCGCCACCGGCTCGAGCAAGCGTTGCACCGCGGAGAGGCGGCGGCGCTCGCAGCTTCGGTCCTTGCGGTGCTCGGCCTCTCGTTCGCCATCGCGCTCCTCGGACCTTCCCGCCAGTCAACGCCGTACCTCGCCGGTGAACTTCGCAGTGTCGAACACGCGGCGCAACGTCGCGAGTTCGGGCCGGTGGAATCCGAACGCACGCCGAGATCGGGGCGGACGCAGGACACCGTAGAGCGAACGGAAGCATTCGAGGGAAACGAGGCGCGTCCCGCGGGGAAGCCGTTGCCGGCGGACACACCGTGGCCCGACGTGCGAATGCGCATCCTTGCTTGGCTCGCGGAGAATGAAATCGAGCGCCTCGGCGTGCGAACAGCGCCCGACGACGAATTGCTGCTCGTGTATACCCGGCGAAAGGACGCAATGGTTCGCCAATCGACAAAATCGAACGAAATCCTCGTTTCGCTGCTATCCGCCTTCGACTTCGTCCGCCTGGAGTATGATGGAGAAAAGCTTAGAGGTAGCGTCCTGCGCTACTGATGAGTGAAAGTCGTTTCGAGCGCCGGTGACGCGCAAACCGCGCATGCACGGGTTGCAACGAACCGTACCACATGGAGGAACCAATCAATGTCCCAGCGAATCCCATTTCGGTCGACGTTGCCCCTACTGCTTATCGTACTGGGCGCCGTTGCGGTGCTCACGCCGCTAGCGGCCCAATCTGGGCAAACGGCCTCTACGGCCGCATCCACCGGCGAAGTGCTGACTTCAAACGAGCAAAACGGAAGTGAAGACGAGGAACCGCAGGAGCCGTCAGAGGAAATCATAGAACGAATCCTGGGACTCGTTCAAGAATCCTCGGATTACCGACGGTCAAAACTGTTTGAAGTGACGGAAAAAATGCAGACTCGTCTCAACGAGCTTAAGGATGAATCTCCTTTTGAGATTCACATCCGAACCTACTCCTTCGTCCGGGATGAACTCCCGTGGCTGCAGGTGACCCACGAGGAATGGGATCTGACGGTCGAGTGGTCTCGACAACATAGGGGACTTGTCGCCAAGTTGGTTAATCCGGAGGGAGATGAGGCACGTTATAAAATCTCCAAAAAAGACGTGGAGCCACTGGATTTTACGTACGTGTCCGGGGGCACTGTTGTGTTCCCTCTGAATCGACGGCGTGAGACGTTTCAAGTCGAGGACGAACGTTTTGACCGCGTCATTGAACAGCTTGCGCAAGCGGCCGATGTCACGGAAGTGGCATATTATGCAAGCGGTGCGGCGGATAAATCCGTTACAATACGGCTTCATAATCGAAGCATCGCGGAAATCTTCGAGTTGGTCTCCTTTACTGTGAACTGGGAAGTCGCCTACCATCGCTTCCAAACTGGCAGTAGGGGATTGCAGCGTCGTGAGGTAGACGCTCCAAATAATGCTAGTGCTGGCCTTAGTGACTTCAACTACGCTTATGAAGACCGAGAACGTTTGTCGTATCGCTCTGATGCCAACATCGAAACACCGGCTGACGCCGTCGCATTCGTCCTATCGAGACGCATTTCGCGAGTCGAACGAAATCTCGTCATCGTCACGCTTAGGCCGCGCGGAGAGAACGACGACTGATGCGACGTGGTGACTGTTTCCGAAGGACTCCCGCATGATCGCACGTCCGAAGCGAGCGCGGGGATGCCCTTGCCTTTGCTCGGTGGGGAACGCAAAGTAGGCGGCATTCCTACAACGCTGCCATGACGTGACCTCCCCCGTTTGCAGGACACCGACGATGCCGACGACGACCGCTTCGGATATGCTTGACGCCAAGGCGCCCGACGGCCCCATTGAGACGCGCTGGGAGCGCCACCGCTTCGACTTGAAGCTCGTGAACCCCGCCAACAAGCGCAAGTACACCGTCATTGTCGTCGGGACCGGCCTCGCCGGCGCCTCCGCCGCGGCCACGCTGGGCGAGCTCGGCTACAACGTGCTTTGCTTCTGCTACCACGACAGCCCGCGCCGGGCGCACTCCGTCGCCGCGCAAGGCGGCATCAACGCCGCGAAGAATTACCAGAACGACGGCGACTCCGTGCACCGGCTGTTTTACGACACCGTTAAAGGGGGCGACTTCCGCAGCCGCGAGTCGAACGTCCACCGGCTCGCCGAGGTCAGCGTCAACATCATCGACCAGGCCGTCGCCCAAGGCGTGCCGTTTGCCCGCGAGTACGGTGGCTACCTCACGAACCGCTCCTTCGGCGGCGCCCAGGTCACCCGCACCTTTTACGCCCGTGGCCAAACCGGGCAGCAACTGCTCTACGGCGCCTTTCAAGCGCTGGAGCGCCAGATTGCCGCGGGCAAGGTGAAGATGTTCAACCGCCACGAGATGCTCGACGTCGTCAACGTCGACGGCCGCGCCCGCGGCATTGTGACCCGCGACATGGTCAGCGGCAAGCTCGAACGCTGGGCCGGCGACGCCGTACTGCTCTGCACGGGCGGCTACTCAAACGTCTACTTCCTCTCGACGAACGCAAAGCTCTGCAACGTCACCGCGACCTACCGTGCCTTCAAGCGTGGCGCCTACTTCGCCAACCCCTGCTTCACCCAGAT
>SKZP01000677.1 GCA_007127275.1 Planctomycetota bacterium | reverse complement strand
AGGTCATGCACGACGAACCTCACGGGCACACACCGTAGAAGGGCGAAGGGGCAATCATGACCGGAGGTGGCACTCCGCCGGCTGCGCCTGCCGCGCGGCGACGTACCCCGTGATCCAGCCATTCATCCTACGTCCCAAGGGGTGAGAACGCATCCGTTTCTCTGGTTCAGCGGTGCAGCGGCTATTGTTGCAGAAGCAAATCTTTCCCAGACCTACGTTCGTAGGAGGGACTCCGTGCCCGCCCGAGCCGCTCCGCCGTATCACGGCGCCCGTTCATGCAGCATACGGTCAGCAGACGGTTCCTGACTGGTTCGTTGCACAGGGGGCCGACGTGGAGGCCCGCCCGAGCGGTAGACGCTGTATGTTGTGGCCCGCCAAAGCGGGCTGCGCCCCGGGTTCCGTGCGTCAACCGCTCCCGAATTGGGCGTTGCAGGGAACGTCTCGCGGTTAGCGCTCGAAGGCGTCGAGGCCCTCGTCGAGCATGCCGAGGAAGGACTCCGTGTTCATGCGACCGCCCGCCTCGGCGAGCACCTCTTCGGTTTCCGGGTCGAGCACGAAGTAGTGCGGCGTACTGAAGGATTCGAAGCGTTGCATCAACTCGCGGTGCTCGGCCGCAGACTCGCGCTCGATCTCTGTGGCTCGATCATCGCGGTCGGCATCGACGTAGAGCTTTGCAAGCGTCATGCGCTCGAACTGCGCGACCACCTTGGGGTTGTCAAAGAACTCGGCCTCGTTTTGACGGCACGGGACGCAGGTGTAGCGCGTGAAGTCGACGAACAACGGGGTGCCCGCTTCGATGGCCGCTTCACGAGCCTTCTTGTAGAGCGGGTGCCATGTCACCGACGGCTCATCCGTCGACTCCGCCTCCTCGCCCGCCTGCTCCTCGTCCTCTTCGGAGCGCGCCTCGGCCGACTCCTCGCCCCCCTCGGCAGGGGTCTCGCCGGCTTGCGGCTCGCCCTCCGGTTCCGCGTCGTCATCCGCGGATTGACGCTCGCCGAAGCGTTCGAGGCCGGTGTCGAGCATCTCCAGGAAACGCTCGCGAGTCGTCAGCCCCTGGATGGAGTCGAAGCGCGTTTCGTCGTGCGGGTCAAGCACAACGTAGTACGGCGACCCGGCGCCGCCGAGCTCCCGCATCTTCTCGCCATGCTCGCCGACGGCCTCCACCTGATGCGCGGGCGCGTTCGCGTAGTTGTTCGCGTCGACCCATATCTTCGTGAGCACGACTTGACCGAAGCGCTCTTGCACATCCGGGTCGGAGAAGAAGCGGGCTTCGTTGACCCGGCAATTCGCGCACTGATAGCCGGTGAAGTCGACGAACAGGAGCTTGTTCTCCTCGATCGCCGTTTCGCGGGCCTCTTCGTACAAGTCGTGCCAGTCGAGTTGTTGCACCTGCTCGGTAGTGTCCGTGCGGGGCATCACGGCGTGGTTGCCGATCAGGCCCGCCTCGAATTCGTGGCTGAACACGGGACGCTCCGAGATGTCGGCCGAGACGATGTACACCGCGAGGCTCAGCGAAAGGACCGCGAAGATCGTCGCGAGCGGCCCGACGTGATCCCTCGGCGACTCCAGGTGGAAGGCGAGCTTGCCGAGCATATAGAAGGCGAACATGGCAAGCGTCGCCGCCCAGAAGGAGAGCACCAGCGAGCGGTCGAGCCATCCCGTGAAGCCTGCGTCCGCCTTGACCGCAAAGTAGGGCAGCGCAAGCAACAGGATGAACGCGAAAACGATCTTGAGCCGCACCATCCACGGGCCACTGTTCGGCAGCTTCTGCAACAGCCCCGGGGCAAGCGCGAGGCCGACAAAGGGGGCGGCGAACGCCGCAGCGTAGACAATGGAGTAAAAGATCGCCACGACGATGCCGTGCTCAATCCCCATCGCCAGTACGAAGCCAAGGAAAGGACCGGTGCAGGCGAAGCTTGCGAAGGTGAAGCCGATGCCGAAGAGGAAGGTGCCGATGTAGGCCCCCTTGCTCTCGCGCCCGGCGCTCTGGATCTTGTTCGTCCACTTCGAGGGCATGCGAATCTCGAAGAGGCCGAAGAAACTCAGGATGAAGACAATCAGCAACAACGAAAGGATCAGGTTGAGCCACGGGTTTGTGCCGATGTCCTGGGCGAAGGCGGCGCCGAAGGCAATGGCGAAGACCACCGCAACCAGCGTAAAGGTGAGGATAATCGCCGCGGCGAACGTCAACGCAAGGGAGAGCATGCGGCGACGGGACGGCGCCGGGGCCTGACCGACGGCTGCGCCCCCGGGGTTGGCGAGGTTCATGAAATGCGCGATCGTCAGCGGGATCAGCGGAAAGACGCACGGCGTGAGCAAGGCAAGCAGCCCCAGCAACACCGCGCCGAAGAGGCCGAGGTTCGCCCAGTCTCCGCCACCGGGGACCGGCGCCGGCGCCTCCGCGGTCTCCTCGTCTTGCGTGGCCGCCTCGGGTCCGGTGCCACCCTCGGGGACGAACATCGCCTGCGGCTCCACCTCGAAGGGACGCTCCAGGAATGCCTCGCGCGGCTCGCCGGGGTCGACGCGCATCTGCGCGAGCGTGCGGGTGTCGCCGTCAAAGCAAGCCGCCGTCTCGTCCGTCGTGCAAATTTGAAAGACAATCTCGAGCTCGAACTCGTGCAGTCCAAGTTCGGCCTCCGCCGGCACCTCGACCGGCAAGCGGTACGTTCCCGTTCCGTAGAAGTGGACGGTCGCGTAGTCTCCCTCGCCCTCGACGACGTTCTCCGGATCCTCCCAGGGGCCGGCCAGCGCCTCTTCAAGCCACTCGGGGCCCTCGACGAGCGTGAACGACTTGTTATTCGCATACGACTGCTCGCGCGTCGGGTAAAGCACGTACCCCTCCGGCGCGGTCATCTCGACCACGAGCGTGCTCCACTCGCCGGCGCGCAGCGTGTTCGGCTCGAAATACGCGCGGGTGTGAACCTCGAAGTGGTGCGCGCCACCGAAGCGCTCCATTACCTCTTCCCGCGAGAGCAATTCCGTCGGCTCGACCGGATCCTCGACGCGCGGCTCCGGCCGCTCAATGCGCATCTGCACCTGCACGACCGCGTCGTCGGGACTGTAGCAGGCCGCCGCCTCGTCGT
>SKZP01000229.1 GCA_007127275.1 Planctomycetota bacterium | reverse complement strand
CTTTTTGTTTTGTTGCCGGGCACCGCCGCCAACAGGGTGCCCGCCGGGCAGGGTGCTGCGTCGCCCGGGTTACGCTGTCACCGAACGGGAACCCCGGCCGCAAGCTGCACCACGAGAAACCGGGCCGCGAGCGGCATTGGCGCACTGGCACAACAATTGCACTCCGTTCCGCAATGCTTCGGCCCGCAACCTCGGATCGCCGGATAAGGAGCGTAGTCATGCGCGTGAAACAGTCGCTAGTGTTTGCCGTTGTCGTGACAGTATTCGGACTCGGGGGTGCCGTGGCCTGTGACACCAAAGGCGCGTCGGCCTCGTCTCCACCGGGGCTCGTAGCGCAGTGGACGCTCGAGGCGGCCTACGTCGCGCCGGCCAATGGGCCCGAGTCGGCCGGCTACATCACCGTGCACAGTGGTGCCGAGCGCGTTGCCGCGACGTTCGAGGTTTCGCTCGACGACGGCGAAAGCTACGAGGCATTGCCCCTGCTCGGCACCGACGCCGACGGCGCGAGCATCAGTGGAAACACGATCACGGAACTGCCCGCCGGCGAGTTCGTCGAGATTCAATGGACAACGGCAGGCCTTGCCCGAGACGCGGCTTTGACCGACATGCGATTGCGTGCGCATCTCGACGACGGCACCGATACCGAAACCGTCGAATCGCCGCGGTTTATGCTCGACAATACGGCAAGCGACAACGCCGAGCCGGTCCTCGAACTCATCCATCCGGATGGCCACGCGACCTCCTTTACCGACACGAACATGGTCCCCGCCATGTACGAGGCGGTGACCGAGGGAACGTGGGAAATCCGCGGCAGCGATCCGGACTACTTCGACGAGCTCGAACTGACCGTCACCTTCAACGAGTCGAATTCGTTTTTCGGTGCCTACGGCAACGACATCTCCGACTTCTTCGATCTGACCGAGCCGCAACTTTCCGGGACACCGCCACGCGCCACGACGACCGGCCGGGGCAGCGAGGGGGTGGTGTTCGAGCTGACGCGCACACTGCCGGATCTTGCGCCGACGACGATCTTCGAGTTGCGCTTCGACGTGACGCTGACCGACGGGGAGCACACGGTGCAGGAGAGCTTGCTCTTCGGCCACTATGTCGGCGCGTATAAGGATTACGTGTTCGTCCTCGAGGCGAGTAGCTCAATGGGTTCGACCATGGTCGCCACCTCGCCGGTGTACGGACCGAACGGCAACCTAATCAGCAATCCCACGGCGCATCAGGCGGCCGTCTCCGACATTGCGTTGAAGCTCGACAGTCTCTCCGCCAACGACCGCTTCGACATTGTTGTCAGAACCGGGAGCAGCTTCACCATGTGGTCGGGGGCATTGGTGGAGGCCACGACCGCAAACAAGCAGTCGGCAATCTCCTACATCTATTCGGTCGCACCCACCGGTGGCCAGCATATGTATCCGTCGCTCAATCACGCCTTCACCTACACGCCATACGGCACCGCGGACGAGATTCGCTTCTACAACAGCGGCTACCCCTGGGATGCGAACCAAGTGCAAGCGTCGTTTCCCGGCTGGTTCAGCACAAAGCCGAGCACCTTCCGCCTCGAGGGATACCAATACGGCGGCTCAGCCCTCACCTCCATCATGGCCTGGATCGACGCGCAGCCGCAATGCGATGTCTACCTGCGGTAACGGGAAGGTGCGGCGGCCGCTACGACGGTTGCGCCCAGGGACAGAAAAGGTAGCCGCGAGGCGTTGCCTTGCGGATAAGTGGCGGTGGACGAACACGAAAGTAGCGCGACCACCCTCGAATTCGGAGGACGCGGGATTTTTGCCCCTCCTCCAAGCCCACGGGCTTCACCTGTGGGTCGCACGCGTATCCTGGTTCGACCACGGGCGAAGCCCGTGGGCTTGGGGGCACAAATCTCGCGTTGTAGGTCCAAGGGCCGCTCAACGTTCGGACGTAATCTTCTGCCGGCTCCTCTGCGCGTTCGGTTGCCGAAGGGAACGACCGGCACGACGAAACGCGACTGCGGTGCAGCCGGGGTGAGGAACTGCACCGCAGGGGTATGTGGTTGCCTGTCGAGTTCGGACTTCGCGCATACTAGTCGAGTTCTTCGTCGATGTCTTCTTCGACCTCCTCGGCCTCCTCTTCAATGTCCTCCTCGATGTCCTCGGCTTCTTCCTCGACGTCTTCTAACTCATCCTCGAGGTGATTGTTGTTTTCCGGTTCCTCTTCCGGCTCGACGGGCTCAACCGGTTCCGGTTCCGGATCGGGCTCCTCTTCGGGGCAGCCCACGGCAATGAACGCCGTTGAGCCAGCGAAGAGTGCCAGCAGCATCAATTTACCGATACGTGAAATCACGGCATGGTCCTTTCAGCCTGGTACCCAGGTCCGGTTCGCGGAGGCAGGCGCACAGTCTGACTCTCGCGTCTCGCACACTCTCGAAGGCCTCCGGATACCGCCGAGACGGCACCGGAGTGACCTCCAAGCCACTCGCGATTCGCAACGTTGGGAACGCACAGAGGATTCCCGGAGACTGGCGGTGGCGGAGGCTGTCGCGGTCAAGACCGCGGGCTTCGCCCGCTTCGCTCGTGGGTCGTATCCCGCCCGAGTAACGAACCCGTCAGGAACCGTCGCCGTGCAACCCGCATGCTGAATGCATGCGCCGTCGTACTCCGCCGGCGGGATGGATTGGCCGGGCACGGAGGCCGCCCTTCGTTCGTGGTTCCGTCCAAACATTTTTTCTGCAACAAGAGCCGGCTGCACCGGGCCGCAAGCTGCACCCGTCGTAGCTGGCCGAGGTGCCGCTCGGCTGTTATGATCCGTGTGGTGGGGTGCGCGAGTGCGGGTTTGGACCTTGAAGAGAGCGACTTCGCTCCAGGCTGAGGAGTTGGATATGAATACGCCCCCTTCCGGTGAACATGGCGGCGGCTCTGGCCCGTCTTCCTCGCAGCCGCCGCACGGTGGTTCCGGTGCATCGCGACCGAGTTGGCCGCCGCCTCCCCCCGGTGGTGGTGCAGGTGGTGCTGGTGGCGCTAGCGGCGGCGGGGCCGGTGCGCCCGGGGCGGGCCACGCGCCGCACTCTCCGCAACCGCCGTATCCCCCACCGCCGCAGGGCT
>SKZP01000417.1 GCA_007127275.1 Planctomycetota bacterium | reverse complement strand
GGGCCGCAGCCAAGAGCGAGGAAAACCACCAGCCAGGCACACATCGGACAAACTCGGCAAAAAGAGACAGGCTGCGAAATGGACGGCGGTGATTGCACGAGAGTCCGCTGGGCTAGATGCCTGTAAATCTTATACAGGTAGGCTATTCGGGCGACAACGGACCTGCAAGTGCATTTTTGGATTTTTTGCCGGCGGTGGCTTCGCTTCGGCGTTTCGGAACGGACTTGGGGCCGTCATTGGGTGGCCCATATTGGAGGTGGGTGTTTTGACGCGCGCGCTTGCTTTCGACCCATCAACGACGTCGGTCCGCTTGGTGCGGATTCCGGCGTGACAAACTTCCTCGTGGCTTGGTGCTGCCTCGCTGCGCTTGCGCGTTCGCCCGGTGTGCTGCTTCGTCGAAGCCGGCTTCGGCGGGAGCTCCGGCGCCGGGCGAACGGGGCGAGTTTGGTTGACATGCATTCGCGGCTAACCTACGATTTCCGCGGATTCACGGCGATGGGTACCGGATGCGCACGTGTGGGCGGCTCTTGACGAAGACGGGGCAGCACCGTCACACGTGCGTCCTCCGAAAATCGGCCGCGTTCCCTGGCGACGCACGAGCGAGCCAGTCCTTGCAAGGAACGAATCACCGAACGCGCCCGTGCAGCCCCCCACGTTCACATGATCCGCCCACGGCCGACAACGGAACCGACGCCACGCGACACGAAGGAAGGGAACGACTCGTCTGCCTGACGCGAGTGCCCTTCGCGACCACGCGGAACGTCTGCCAAGGAGTGCAAGAATGGCGACCCTACGGGAGATGCTAGCGGAACAGTTGCCGAAGCTGCGCGAGGAGATGCGCGCCTTTGGCAAGGACAAAGGTGACGCGAAGGTCGGCGACGTCAGCGTCGCCCAGGTGCTTGGCGGCATGCGCGGCGTCGTCAGCGTCGTTTGCGACACCTCCACCGTCGACCCGATCAAGGGGCTGCATATCCGCGACACGCCGATTTCCGACTTGGCGGACAAGCTGCCCGAGGAGATGTTTTATCTGCTGCTCACGGGGCAGTTGCCCACCGAGGACGGGCTCAAGGAGTTGCGCGAACAGTTTCGCCTGCGCAGCATTGTGCCTCGCGAGGTGTGGCAGGTGCTTGAGGCCATGCCGAGCACCTCGCATCCGATGACTATGCTCTCCGCCGGTATTCTCGCGCTGGAGAATTACAGCACCTTTCGCCGGCGCTATGACGAGGGAATGGCGAAAGAGCAGTATTGGGAGGCTGCCCTTGAGGATACCCTCGACCTGCTCGCCAAGCTTCCCGCGGTCGCCGCGTATATCTACCGCTTGCGCAACGACAAAGGGGAGCGGATCCAGGGGGATCCGACCCTCGACCTCGGCGCGAACTTCGCGTTCATGATGGGTGGGGACAAGGAAGGCGACTTTGCGAAGCTGATGCGTCTCTACCTGACGCTGCACATCGACCACGGCGGCGGCAACGTCTCCGCCTTCACCACGCACACCGTCGGCTCCGCGCTTAGCAATCCCTACCTCGCCTTGAGCGCCGGGCTCAACGGCCTTGCGGGTCCGTTGCACGGCCTTGCCAATCAAGAGTGCCTGAAGTGGATCCTCGACCTCATGCACGCCCACGGCGGTGTGCCGGGCAAGGACCAGGTCAAGGCCTACGCGGAGAAGACGCTCGGCTCGGGCCGCGTCATTCCCGGCTACGGCCACGCCGTGCTGCGGGCGACGGATCCGCGCTTCACCGCCTTCAAGACCTTCGCCGACGGGCACTGCCCGAGCAATCCGTGGTACCAGACGGTGAACACCTGCTTCGAGGTGATTCCCGAGGTGTTGCAAGCGACCGGCAAAGTCAGCAACCCCTGGCCCAACGTCGACGCCATCAGCGGCTCGCTGCTTTACGGTTACGGACTTACCGAGTTCAGCTACTACACCGTCCTCTTCGCCGTAAGCCGCGCCATGGGCGTGCTTGCGAACTACATCATCAACCGCGGCGTCGGCTCGCCCATTGTGCGCCCCAAAGGAACCACCTTCGAGAAGCTCAAAGGGATGGCCGCCTCCGGCTGAGTCGAGGTCCCAACGGAATACGAAACGCCGCAAGCCCAGGGACCCCTTTCCCTGGGCTTGCGCCGTTCCAGCGGCTACGCTGACGAGCGAGAGCGCGCGTCCCGTGTTGTCGTGCCGTGCCGCCCGGCGGGCGAGCCGGCGTCACCCTTTGGCACCCTGCGCTGGCGCTCACTCTCCGTTGATTTGCGGCGGGTTAGCGCAGTGTGACTTGCGTACCGACGAGGACGATGTCGTAGAGCTCCTCGATCTCGTCTTCGTCGAAGGCAATGCCGCTTGTGCTGCCGCCGTGCAGCACGAGGCCCGAGTCGAGTTGCAGCGCCCGGGACCCGTGCCCGTTGCCGGGGTTGTCGCGCTTGCGCTTGATGCTGTCGCGGCCGGAGGCGTAGGAGCTCGTGTCGATCTCTACGGCGTAGCGCTTGATGAAGTGCTCGTCCAGCCACAGGTCGACGAAGCCGCGGTCGCCGTCGACGAACAGGTGCGGCGAGCCGTTGAGGATGCGCAGCTCTTGGCCGGGGAAGATGCGCGTGCTGCTCAAGCCGTTGAGCTTCACAATGGATTGCCAGGTGCAGCCGTAGTGGCGCGCGATGCGGTAAAGGTTTTCGCCGCGCTCGACGGTATGCACGAGGCAGTCTCCTTCCGGGCCGGTGTCGCCGAGCAGTTCCATATTGAGCTGCGAGAGCAGTTGCAGCGCGGAAAGCTCCTCGTCGCCGGCCACGTCGTACAGTTGCGCCGAAAGGAGCGCTCGCGCCTGGCGCAACTCGCCCTGCTCCATCAGGCGTTGTGCCTCGGCAATCGGCGTGCCGTCTCCGTGCGGCGCGTTCGCGTGGCTGTAGCTTGCCGGCTCCGTCTCCACGCGTGCCCCGGCAACAGGAATGTGCAGCTCTTGGCCTGCGTAAATGGTGGATTCACGGGTCAGACCGTTTGCCTCGGCGATGTCGCGCCAGCGGGAATCCTCGCCGTAGTATTCGCGAGCCAGGCTGAAAAGTGTGTCGCCGCGCTCGACAATGTGGACGCGCCCCTCGTCCGGCTC
>SKZP01000392.1 GCA_007127275.1 Planctomycetota bacterium | reverse complement strand
CGCCTTGCACAGTCTTCACTCGCTACGCGCAACCCGAAGATTGGACCCTGACGCAACACTGGTGCCGAGGCCGGCCAGGGGGAACAAAAAAAGCGGCGCCCCCGCAGAGGCCCCACTTCGAAAGGGCACCGTCGTCCACAAAGACAACGTGCCATACGCGAAGTACCCGCAGCGAATCCTAGCGCCCCCGCCCCCCGGGTTCAAGCCCACGCAACAAGCACGGAAGTAGCCGGCACTTGGTGCAGGAATGACTTTGGCCGAAACCACGTACGTAGGACGGGCCTCCGCGCCGTTCGTCACCCCCGTGGGGCGGGCCTTTGCGCCCACCCACGGCGTTCCACGTGGTAAGCGGGTTGCGTGACGGGCGGGCGCGGAGGCCGGCTCTACGTATGTGTTTCCGTCCAAACATGTTTGCTGCGACAAGTGCCGGCTGCGCCGCTGCACCCGGGGGTTGGGTGCAGCCCTTACGTTGCGGTACGGCTCAAAGTACACTTTGGGGGGCCTGTTCCCGGGCGGTCTCGGTGCGACCGCAAGGAATCGAATCCGGTGCGAGTACATGAATCGTGGCGAACCTTCTCGACTGACCTGCGCACTGCATGAGTGGACCGGACCCGACGACGTCGCCTGGGTCGGTTTTACCGGCCGCGTCGAGATGGATACGGCTCCTGCGTTTCGCCGCCAACTGGAGAAACTTGTTCAGTCGCAACCTCGCGGGCTCGTGGTCGAACTGACCGGGGTGACCTACATGGACTCGGCCGGCGTGGCCGTGCTGGTGGAGTGCCTGCGCTGGTGCCGCGAGCGTGGTGTGGACCTGGTGTTGCTCAAGCCGAGCAAGGCGGTGCATGAATCGATGGAGATCGTCAATCTCGCCGATGCATTCGAGGAAGTCGAGGACGCACCCGCGCTGCAGGAGCGCTTCGCACAAGTCAACAAGCGCGCCCAGCGACGGTCTCACGTCCAAGGTGCCTAGTGGGCGCGCAGAACGCAGGTCCACTCGTCCCAAGGGCTCGCTCGAGAACGACTTTTCCCGCCACGAGGCCCTTCGCGCCTTCGGCCACTTCAGCGGGCCTCTGCCCCGTGCCTACAAACCAAGCAGGTAACGTCGGCGACCGATACGTAATCAATATGCGCCGTCGTCCTCCACGCGCAGGTCGAAACCGGCGGGCATGGAGACTCGCCCGCTCGTATGTGATTCCGAGCAATCATTTTGCTGCAACAGCTGCCCGCTGCACGGCTCCACGCTACCGCGTACGAAGTAGTTCCCGCATACGGCAATTTGTGCTATGTTTACCAGACGCGAGTTTGTGGATTGCCGGTTGTTGTTAGCTGCTTGGCCGTGATGCGTAGCATGTGAATGCGGCCCCGGCAGTGAGTGGCATTGTGCGACGCGTCGTTCATTGCGCCTCTTTCCCCCATTTTGCCTCGACGACCCTGACCGTTTGGAGTCATTCATGTCCTTCTTCGGCACCAAACGAATCGGCGACTTTCTCATCGAGAAGCAGTACATCTCGCCACAGCAGCGCGACGAGGCGCTCGAGGTGCAAAAGTCGCCCGAGGGCCAAGGGAAGCTTTTCGGCGAAATCCTCGTCGAGATGGGGGTGATCGATACGGAAAAGCTGCTTGACGGACTGTCCGACCAGTTCAGCCTGCCGGCGGTGGACGTTACCGAAGCGGAAGTCGTCGACCCCGACGCGTTGCGTTCGATCGACGAGCGGCTGTGCCGGCGTTTCAAGATGTGCGGCGTGCGCCGTCAGGGGGACCAGCTCTTCCTCGCGATGGTCAATCCGAAGGACGTCGTCGCGATCGACACGGTCAAGCAGCAAACCGGTTTGAAACAGATTCAGCCGGTGCTCGCGCTCTGGTCGCACATCGAGAAAATTCTCGACAACGTCTACCACGAAGACGCCGGCGGGCTGAACATGAAGCTCGAAGGCGAGGGGGACGACGTCGAGCTCGCCCAGGAAAAGGAGGAGGGGGTCGACGTCGCCTCCGACCACGACGCCGCCCCGGTGATTCGTTACGTCAACGCGCTGTTCACCAACGCCGTCAAGGACCGCGCCAGCGACATCCACATCGAAAGCTTCGAGAAAGAGATGCGGGTGCGCTACCGCATCGACGGCAAGTGCCAGGTCAAGGACAAGCCGCCCATTCGCCTGAAGAACGCGATCATCGCGCGCATCAAGGTGATCTCCGGGATGGACATCGCCGAGCGGCGCGTCCCCCAGGACGGGCGTACCAAGATCCGCATCCAGAACCGCGAGATCGACGTGCGCGTCAATACCTTGCCGCTGATTCACGGCGAAAAGGTCTGCATGCGCCTGTTGGATCAGTCGGCAACGAGCCTGAGCGTCAGCGACCTCGGCATGGAGCCGAACATCGTCGACCGGATGCTCAAGACGATCCAACGCCCGCACGGGATTGTGCTGCTCTGCGGGCCGACCGGCTCGGGGAAGACGACGACGCTCTACTCCTTCATCAGCTACGTCAACCAGCCCGACGTAAACATCACCACCGTCGAGCACCCGGTGGAATACCAGTTGATGGGGATCAACCAGTGCCACGTGCGCGAAGAGATCGGCATGACCTTCGCCTCGGCATTGCGCGCCATCCTGCGCCAGGATCCGGACATCATCATGGTCGGCGAAATCCGCGACCTGACGACGCTGGAGATGGCGATGAAGGCCTCGCTGACCGGCCACTTGGTCTTCTCGACGATTCACACGAACACCGCGGTGGCCAGCATCCAGCGCATGGTGAACATGGGGGCCGAGCCGTTCATGGTCAGCTCCACGCTCGCCGCGGCAGTCTCGCAGCGCCTCTTGCGTCGCATCGACTCGAACTGCAAGCGCATTTATACGCCGCCGGAGGAGCAGGTGCTGATGCTGCGCGAGCGCTTCAACGACCCCTGCGACTTCCAGTTCATGCGAGGCGAGGGCTGCCCCAACTGCGCGAACACCGGCTTTCGCGGCCGCGTCGCCGTGCACGAGGTCTACTTCGTCAACTCCATCGCCCGCGACATGATCGCCCAAGGCGCCAACGAGCTCGAACTCCAGCGCCAAGCCGACAAAGACGGCATGATTCGCCTCCCCGAGAGCGGCTT
>SKZP01000225.1 GCA_007127275.1 Planctomycetota bacterium | reverse complement strand
TGTCCTCGCCGTTCTCGGGCTCCTCGACTACCTCGCCGTTTTCCTCGGTGTCCTCGCCGTTCTCGGGCTCTTCGACGACCTCGCCGTTTTCCTCGGTGTCTTCCCCGTCGCGCTCTTCCTCCTCGTCATCCCTTCGAGTTTCGTCCTCCTCCTCGGAATGCCCGACCGGCTGTTCGTCGTCGAACTCGTCCTGCTTGTCTTCTTCGGCGGCGGCGAGGACGGCGGCGCGCTCGTTGGCGTCCACAAGGGCGACGATACCGATGATCACGGCAAGGACCGGCACAATTACGAGCGTTACCCAATCGACGCCGGCTCGACCGGCCGGCACGAGGTCTTCGTCGAATTCTTCCGGCTCTTCCCACGGCGGCGGCGGGGATGCGTGGCCGGCGGTTGCGGATCGGCTGTGCGGGTGTTGTGGCTCGGGTCGTTGCTCTTTGTCCGTAGCGGGCTTCGGCTCGGTGGCTTGGATGGTCGGAAAGGAATGCTCTTGCGAGTCGCTTTTCCACGTGTCGTCGTGTTGCGTTTCCGCCGCGAGACTCGAGCGCACCGGCCGTTGAATCGCTGCCGTATCCGTCGGCACACGCGGTGCGACACTGCGGCGCGCCTCGGCGATTACCGCGTCGGCGGCGACGGACTCGTCGGGCGAGTCGGTCAGCGTGTCGTAGAGGTCCGACTGAGCCGCCTCCCCCTCACTCCCGGGAAACTGCGGTGCTCGCCGGCGTTCGGTACTCGAGGCGGCGGGGGCGGCGGGCTGACCCTCCCGCTCGTTTCCTTGATTGCCTGCGGGGGTGAAGGGGTCGTGACCGAACGGATCGGGCGTTTCGAACGCGGCCGCACCGGCCTCCTCCGTAATGGCGAACGGATCCCCGTCGTCGAACTCCGTCGAGACGCCTGCGTCGAAGCTCGAGCCGCTCTCCCCGGCCCGCGCGAAGGGGTCGTCGTCGAAATCCGTCGCGGATTCCCCCGCCTCGGGATCAAAGCTGACGAGTTCCCGTGGGGAGGCAAAGGGATTGGTCTCGCTGAATGGATCCTCCTCGAAGCCGAAGGCGGGTTGCTCGGACGGCTCTCCCGTTCCTTCGCCGGCGAACGGGTCTTGAATCGGCGGCAAGCCGGCGGCCGAGGCGGCTTCGACCGGGGCCGCCGAGTCGGGGGGGAGCCCCTCCTCGACTTTGGCGTCGTCCTCGTCGTCGAAGTCGGCCCAGGCGTCGTCGTCGCCGTCGTTCGCCCCCGCGTGGGATGCGGGCGCGCCGGCGTTGATCGGCGGCATCAAGTGTTCGTCGGAGCGCGTCTCCGAAAAGGAGTCGGGGGCCTTTGCTTCGGGGCCTTCGACTTCAATGATGTCGGGGAATCCCATTTGCATCGCTGGCGGAACGTCGTCGAGATAGACGCCGCTGCCCTCGAACTCGCTGGTGGGCTCCTTTTCCTCTTGGGACTCGAGATCCCGCTGAAACTCCTTGAGTTCCATCAGCGACTCGCCCCCCCCTTCGCTTGGCGCGTCGGCCGTCGTCAGCCCAGGGGCGTCCATCGCTTCGGCGAGCGCCGCTTGGTCGAGATCGTCGCCCGCCAAATCATCCAGCGAGTCAAAATTGCTTGATTCGACGGACTCGCCGCCGAGCCTGATCATTTTGGAGTCGGAGTCGATCTCGAAGTTGGCGGGGTCCGGCGCTTCGAGCCAGGGGGAGGATTCGCGCAGTTGCCGCGCCTCGTCGACGTTGTGCTTGACCGCGTCCGAGTCCGGAGAGGCCTCCGACTCGCGCCACTCCTCGCGGGACTCGTCTCCCCATTCATCCGCTTGCGCGGGGAAATCTTCCTCGTGCTTCGTTGCCGACTGATCGGCCGGCGCCTCCGCGGCACTCTGCTCGACCAAGTCGGAGAACGGATTCGTGGTGATTGCGTCGACGCTGTCGGCCGCCAACTCGCCGAACGGATCGGCCGCCGGGGCATCCGCAGCACTCGCTTCGTGGAACGGATCGCTCGACGCCTCGTTCGCCTCCTCTGGCGGGGCGGCGGGGATGCTGCCGCTGGAGCCCTGGATCCGCTCGGTGATCATCCGCTGAAGCTCGTGGGCCTGCTGGCGTTGCTCGTGCGAAATCGACGGAATTGCCAGGCACTCCTGAATCTCGCGTACCGCCATTTCATAGTCGTAGGCGTGAAAGTGGGCGCGCGCCTGGTCGTAGAGGCGGTAAAACCGGTCCTCCGAGGAGTCGGCATCGACCGGCTCGCCAAAGGCGGCCGCTTCGCCGGGCGTGGGCGTCGCTGTCGAGCCGTGCTCGAACGGATACTCGGTCGACTCGGCCAGCCCCTCGGCGCCGGAGCCCTCCGGCCATTCCGGCGGAGCCTCGAACGGATCGGAAGAGGAGGCCGCGCCGTCCGTTCCTTGCGGCTTGTCTTTCGCGTCCCCGTCTTTTTTCGGGTCGGAAGAGTCGCCGTGCTTGCCTCCGGGACCTTCTTCGTCCTCGGGAATGCCGTCGGTGGGGATGGAATCAGGCATCATGAACCTCTTCACAAGGTACGGCGCGTGTCGCGAGCTCCGCTACGAACGTAACAACGGACCAATTCCAGCCGACGTGTTGGACACCTTCCGTAGATACGGCATCCCACCCCTTCGGTCAAGCGTGAAAGGGGTGACTCTCGGCCGAGAAACGACTGTGCAAGGCGGTGGCCGACAGGTCATGCGCGGCGAATACCCCCGTCGAGCACCGGCATTGGCGGAAACGCAGCACCGTCGCGTGCAACAGCGAAGTGGACGGCTCGGGCGAGCCCTTACGCGACGCTGCGTTGAGGTACGTTACGTATCCGGATCTGCGGGTACGGCGCGAGTTTGCCGCGAGGCGGTGCCGAGGGGAGAAGGTGCATTCATACGAGGTCGCGGCCTCCGAAGGGTGCAACGCAGCGAAACTCGTGTACGTCCCCGAATCCGGACACGCGGGGCGTGCTCGGCGAAGCCTCTCGGTCAAACGTCGTTACCCGCAGGTCTCGGCACGAAGCCAGAACTGTGGGAACGTCTTTGTGCGGCCTCGGCGCGGGGGCGCAGTGGCTCGCGGTGACCTCTCCCGTTCTCGGGCGCGCAGTGGCTCGCGGTGACCTCACCCGTTGCGGC
>SKZP01000636.1 GCA_007127275.1 Planctomycetota bacterium | reverse complement strand
CTCAAGCGTGAGCCGCCGCGCAAGCTGTCCGGAAAGTGCTCCGAAAAGGCGGCGCAGCGTGGCGCGACGCTGTTCTTGCGAGTGTTCGGCAACGAGCGGCGCAAGCACGAGCGAGAGGTTCGCAAACACCACCGGCCCCGTACACGTCTGCTGCAACTCTTCCGCATACCGGCGCAGCAACGCGAAAAACTGCTCCTCCGTCGCCGGGGCGGCCACCCGTTCCCCGGCGCGGTGTTGCTGGCGCCGCCCTTGCCCCGAGCCGTCGTCGTGGCGCGGCGGTTTCCGCGGCCAGCCGTACTTGATCCCCTCGGGGCACACGCGCACGCGGTCGAGTCGGATGGGGGAGCCGAGGTTGTGCAGGTGTAGCCGTCCGTCGGTGTGCGCGGCACGCACCTCCGGCGAGTGCACCTCCTGCAGCGTGTACCGGCGCAGCACCTCCTCGTGCAGGTAGCGGTCAATCTCCGCCGCGTCACGAAAGGCGACCTCCGCCTCGTCGCCAGGCTTGCCACGCAGCAGCGCCGACTGCACGTCATGCTTCGGCACGCCGAGAATGGCCTGGCGCTCCCGTTCTCGGGTGTGTCCTTGCGCAAAAAGTTCCGCACTGACGAGTTCGCGGATGACGCCGGTGGAGATGCGTTTCAAGCCGGAGGCGTAGAGGCGCCGCTCGACGTTTTCCGCCACCTGCTCCGCAAGCGCCGGCGTGAGGTCGGCCTCGCGCAGCAGTTGCTCGACAATGCGCCCGCGCTCCCAGTGGTGTGCCTCGGCACTCGACTCCGCTTCGACGGTGAGCGTGTCGTCGGGAAAGAGGCGTTTCTGTCCGTAGCTCGGTGCCGGCCGCGGCGCGCGCTCGGCCTGTTGCTCCTCGTGCTCGCTGCGCCGCTGCGCCCGAATCAGAAAGCTCTTCGCCACGGCGGGCGCGGCCTGAAGCAGCACCTTCTCAATCATTTCGTCAATGATCGTTGCATCCAGTACCGCCCCCTGCGCTTCGGCCTCGGGGTGATACTTGCGCAACAAAAAGCTTACCATCTGCGCGAACTCCGCGGCCATCGCCGCGTCCCCCTCGCCAGCGGCCTCGCATGCCTTGAGGATTTCGTGGGCAATCTTTCCTTCGTCATACTGGACGACTCGCCCGTCGTGCTTGCGCACCCGTGCCATGCCGCACCCTCCTCGCTTGCCAACGCGGCAAGTCCGTTACGTGTTCGTCGGATAAGCTGCCGTCGTGATGATGGATGGTTCTACGAACCCAAAGGGTACGACGCACGACGCTTCGTCTCAACGACAAGATGCGCGGAAACGCTGTCAAAGGCAGCTCCGCCCCCAGCCCAGGGACTGCCGTGCCTGATCTCCTGCACGTCAACAGGGAGGCTTCCTTACACGGGCAAGTGGCGCGCCAGGCTCATACACGGGAGGGCTCGTTCACTGCTTCCGCGGACGCGCAGTGCGTTCACCGCATTCGCGGGCGTGCAAGGAACGTCATGGCCTCCCGGGTTGCGTGCGGGAGCGAACCGACCGCATTCGGTGGGGTCGGATTATGTGCTTACGCGCATGTATACCGCGCCGAGGGGCGGCAGCGTTAGGGTTAGGGAGTGTGGTTTGTTGTGCCAGGGTTGGTCTTCGGTGTGGGTGCCGCCGTAGTTGCCGTGGTTTGAGCCGCCGTAGAGCTCGGCGTCGCTGTTTAGAATTTCTTGCCAGCGGCCGGCTTGGGGTACGCCGAGGCGGTGGTTGTGGCGCGGTACGGGGGTGAAGTTGAAGGCGCACAGCAGGATCTCGTTGCGTTCCTTCGAGTAGCGCAGGAAGCTTAGCGTGCTGTGCAGGGCGTCGTTGGCGTCAATCCACTCGAAACCTTCCCAGTGAAAGTCCACCTCCCAGAGGGCGCGGAGGGTGCGGTAGAGGTGGTTCAAGTCGGCTACGTACTTCAGCAAGCGGCCGTGCGGCGGGTGCTGCAGGAGGTGCCAGTCAATGCCGTGGTCGTGGTTCCACTCGCGCCACTGGCCAATCTCGCCGCCCATGAACAGCAACTTCTTGCCCGGCTGCGCGTACATGTAGGCGTACAAGAGCCGCAGGTTGGCGAAGCGTTGCCACGGATCCCCGGGCATCTTGTTGATCAGGCTGCCTTTGCCGTGGACGACCTCGTCGTGGCTTAGGGGCAGCGTGAAGTTTTCGTTGAACGCGTACAAGCCGCGAAAGCTCAGGCGGTTGTGGTGGTAGCTGCGGTGGACGGGGTCGAAGTGCATGTACTTGAGCGTGTCATGCATCCAGCCCATGTCCCACTTCAGCCCGAAGCCGAGGCCGCCGACGTAGGTGGGCCGGCTGACCATGGGCCAGGAGGTGCTTTCTTCCGCGAAGGTCTGCACGTCCGGGTGCTTCTGGTAGATCCCCTCGTTGAGCCGGCGCAGGAAATGAATGGCGCCGAGGTTCTCGCGGCCGCCGTGCTCGTTGGGAATCCACTCGCCGGGCTCGCGCGAGTAGTCGAGGTAGAGCATGGAGGCGACGGCATCCACGCGCAGGCCGTCAACGTGATACTCCTCGAGCCAGAAGTGGGCGCTGGATTCGAGGAAGGCGCGCACCTCGTTGCGGTCGTAGTTGAAGATGTAGCTTTCCCAGTCGGGATGAAAGCCCTTGCGCGGGTCGGCGTGCTCGTAGAGGTGCGTGCCGTCGAAGTAGACGAGGCCGTGCTCGTCGCCGGGAAAGTGGCTGGGTACCCAGTCGAGGATTACGCCAATGCCGGCTTGGTGCAGCGTGTCGACGAACGCCTTGAACTGCTGCGGCGAGCCCCAGCGACTCGTCGGTGCGAAGTAACCCGTGCTCTGGTAGCCCCACGAGCCGTTGAACGGATGCTCCATCACCGGCATCAGCTCGACGTGGGTGAAGCCCAAGCGGCGCACGTACTCGGCAAGCCGTGGTGCAATCTCGGAGTACGTCAGGCTTGCGCCGGTGTCGGGGTCGCGCATCCAGGAGCCGAGGTGCACCTCGTAGATGTTGATGGGTGCGTTGAGCGCGTTGAACTGGTGGCGCTGCCGCATCCACTCGCCGTCGTGCCACTCGTAGGCGAGGTCCCAGACAATTGAGGCCGTGTTCGGCGGGCCTTCGTGCTTGAAGCCGTAGGGGTCGGCCTTGTCGACCTGGAAGCCGTGGAAGCGGCTCTTGATGCGGTACTTGTAGAGGCTGCCCGGGGCAAGGCCCTCGACGAATCCTTCCCAGATGCCGCAGTTGCCGTGGGGCTTGAGCGGGTGGGCCTCGCCGGTCCAGTCGTTGACGTCGCCGACGAGGCTGACGTGCGCGGCGTTGGGGGCCCAGACGGCGAAGTAGGTTCCGGGCGTGCCGTCGGCGGCGTGCATGATGTGGGCGCCGAGCACACGGTAGAGGCTGCGGTGTGTGCCCTCGTTGAAGTAGTGCAGGTCGTCCTCGGTCAGCCGGGTTACGTCGTGGCGCATGCGCCGCTCGGTCACCTGCTCCCACGGGATGCGCTTCTTCGGCGGCGGCGGGGCAGCAGCGGGCGCGGGCTCGGCGGGCAGTGCCGGGGTCTTGCGCTTTGCGGCTACTTCCTGGGTAAGCGGCCGCAGCGACGCGAGCAACTCCAGCGCCGGCGACACGAGCGGCCAGGCGCTTGCCTCGTCGAGGTGATCCAGCGCTGCCTTCGTCTTGCGCCGCCAGTTTGGCCGCATCTCGTCGGTCGTCGCCGGCACGTTTTGTGGCTCTTCTTCGAGCCAGAGATCCTCAAGCGTCGCGAGCACCACCGGCGCATCCGACTCCGCCAGCAGCCGCAACGAGCCAAGCAAGAGTTCCTCCGCCTTCGCCGGCTCGCTCACCGGCTCATCCGTGTGCTCACGCAGGTACTCGGCCAACATTTCGAAGTTGCGCTCGCGCTCGGCAAGCTGGCCCGCGGCGTCTTCACGCGAGAGCACACCCAACTCGACGAAGTTGTCGAGGTCCTTGCCTTTCAGTGCCCCGAGAAAGGTCGGCGTGTCGTGCGTGTTGACGCTTGCAATGACGTTGTCGCTGATTTCCTTGAGCGGCGCCTGCGGCTCGGGTTGCATCTCGAAAAGTTGCACGTACATGCGGTGCAGGTGATGCGCGTCCATCTCCTCGCGGACAATGGGCGGCACGGTGCCGAGGTCCTCGCCGACCACGGCCGTTTGCTCGCGGTGCGACTCGAGGCACACCACGGCAAAGAGCTCATCTACCGGATACAGCACATAAACGCCCTCTTCGGCGCTGCGGCCCTCGGGAATCCAGAAGCGGCGGTAGAGGCCCATCACGTGGTCAATGCGCAAGATGCCGCTTGTGCGCATCAGTTGCCGTACCGACTCGATGAAATACCGGTGGCCGCTCTCGCGCATGGCCTCGGGCTTGAGCGGCGGAAAGCCCCAGTTCTGGCCCTTGGAGAAGAACGCATCCGGCGGCGCACCCACGCTCATGCCCAGCGCAAACTGCTCGCGTTCGGTGTAGGTGTCGTAGCCGAACGGGTGCACGCCAATGGGCATGTCCGCGTAAAGCTGCACGCCGAGTTGTTTGGCGAGCCGGTTCGTTTGCTCTAGCTGTTCGCGAGCAAGCCACTGCGCGTACAGGTGATAACGGTAGCTTGCCTCGTCATACGCCTCCGCGGGGATCTCGCCGTCACGTTGCGCCTGCGGCCACGCAGTCCACTGTGTCGGGGTGCGGTCGTGGGCAGCGCGAAAACGCGCGTAGCGTTGCGCCTCGGGCTCCTTCAGAAAGCGCTGCCAGGATTGCTTGCGCTCCGGCGCGGCATGCTCCACCCCGCCGTCGAACCACCACTGGGCCAGCACCTCCAGCACGCGCCGCTTCGCATGCATGGCTTCGTCGTACTTCACGTGCGGCTCGGCCTGCAGCGCCTGGATGGCACCACGCACCTCCGAGGACTCGCGCAGCGCCTTCGCCTCGGCACACTGCGCAAGCTCCGGCACGGCGTCGACGTCGACGTACAACTCGTTCCAAAAGCGCATGCTCACCGGCGCATACGGACTCGGATCCACCCAGTGCGGCCCCAGATACGCGGCCAGCATGGGCAGCGTCGCCACCACACTACCGCCGTGGCGCGCCACCCACTGCACCAGCGCGGCAAGATCCGTCCAGTCGCCGACACCCCAGGAACGCGCCTGATGCAGCGCATACGTCGGCGCAAAGACGCCCCAGTCGCGCGTCCCCTCCGGCAAACGGTACGCCGTCTCCGGCGCCACAATAATCAGCGCCTGCGAGGTTCGCTCGCCGAGCTTGACGCGCAAACGGTGATACCCGTACGGCAACCGCGGTGCGACAACGAGGCGGCGGGCAACGACGGTGGTGCCGTCCGAAAGCGGCTCCGCCTCCAGTTGCGGTATTTCGCCGAGGGACACGCTACCGGCGGCGTCGCGGTCCTGCTCATCATGCATCGTCCATTGCAGGCTCTGGTCCGCACGCGCCGCATCCTCTTCGCGGGAAAGCGAAAGCGTCACCGCCACCTCGCAATCCTCGCCCCAGATGACCGTGACCGGCGCAATCCGACGCTCCAGTGCCCGGCGCTCTTGCTGCACAAGCAACGCCGCCGCGTCGTCGGCCCGTTCAAGCGGCACGTCCAAGGCGCGCAAAACCTGAATCAGCGCGTCTTCGTCGGCCTCACGCAGAACGCCCTTGTTGTCATAGTAGCGCAGCAGCACGCCGTGCGTCTCGGCAAGGCGCTCCAAATCACTTTTTGGCCGGGTGGTGGTCATAATGGGACGAAGCGTGGCGGGCCTACGCGAACGGCGAACGGCGGCAAAACAGTAGCAGCCTGCCCCAAATCTTTAGCAACCAAGGAGGCGAAAGTCGAACCGCGCACTGGTAGTGGAGGTCGTGGGTGACTTCCCGCCGCCGGATCAGTAGGCCGTCCCAATTGAATCCGTGGGTGGCGCGTTGCGGGCAAATCCCACGGGCTCCGCCCGCTCCGTCCCGTGGGTCGCATCCTGTTTGCGCCCCAAACCCACGGGCGAAGACCGTGGGCTTGTTAGTCACCTGCACACCCACGAATTCAAATGTGACGGCCTACTAGCGCCTTGCTGTTGCCCCACGGGACGTGAGCGGGAGTTCATGGGTGCCTGCCGGACAGGGCCAGCACAATTTCCATCAATTGCCTTGGCTCGACGGCGTCGCTTGGATACGAGGCGACGCGGATGTATCGTTGGATCTCGGCGGCGACATTTGCGGGTTGCAACGAGGAGAACATGCTGTGGTTGCGGACGACCTCGACGACAACCATACGACCCACGACGAGGACGCGGCGGGGTTCTTCAACCTGTACGCGCACAACTTTGTACGTGTCGCCGCGGCGGTACCTCGTTGCCGGGTCGCGGATCCCGCCTTCAACGCAAGGGCACACGTGGAGTTGCTCGAGCGGGCCGCAAAGGAGCGGGCGGCGGTTGTTGCGTTTCCCGAACTCGGGCTGAGCGCATATACCTGCGACGACTTGTTTCATCAGCACTCGCTGCTCGACGCGGCCCTTGCGGCGCTGGAAACGGTGCGGCGGGCCAGCGAGCGTGTCGAGACCGTGGCCGTTCTCGGCTGCCCGCTGTTGATTGAGCACCTGCTGTATAACTGCGCGGTTCTCTTGCACCGGGGCCGCGTGCTCGGCGTCGTACCCAAGGTGCACTTGCCCAACTACCGCGAGTTCTACGAGCAACGCTACTTCGCCCCGGCGGCCTCGCTGAACGTCGGCGAGATTACCCTGCTCGGCCAGCCCGGCGTACCCGTCGGCGACCGGCTGTTGTTTGATCTTGCGGACACCTCGGCTCCTGCGGGGCGTGAAACCGCGGCGGCGCCGTGCCGGCTCAACGTCGAGATCTGCGAGGACTTGTGGGTGCCGCTTCCGCCGTCCAGTTTTGCGGCGCTTGCTGGGGCGACCGTGCTGATCAATCTCTCGGCGAGTAACATCACCGTCGGCAAGGCGGAGTACCGCCACCGCCTCGTGCGCAGCCAAAGTGCGCGCTGCTTCGCCGCCTACCTCTACACCGCCGCGGGCACCGGCGAGTCGAGCACCGACCTGAGCTTCGACGGCCAGGCAATCATTTATGAAAACGACCTGCTGCTTGCGGAGACCCAGCGCTTCGAGGACGAGCCGCAACTGATCACTGCCGACGTCGACCTCGACCGACTCACCGCCTCCCGCATGCGCGAAAACAGTTTTGATACGAGCCGGCAGTTGTACCGCGACGAGTTGCGCCGCTTCCGCACCGTCGAGGTGCCCGTGCGCTGGCCGCGCCGCGAGCGGCTGTTGCTCAAGCGCGAGGTGGAGCGCTTTCCGTATGTGCCCAGCGAGGCGGCGCTGCGCGAGGTGCGCTGTTACGAGGCGTACAACATCCAGGTACAGGCGCTTGCAAAGCGGCTGAGCGCCAGCGGGATCAACAAGGCGGTGATTGGCGTCAGCGGCGGCCTCGACTCGACGCACGCGCTAATTGTGACCTGCAAGGCGCTCGACAAGCTGGGGCTGCCCCGTACGAACGTGCTTGCGTATACGCTGCCCGGCTTCGCCACCAGTGAGCGCACCCGGCAAAACGCCTGGAAGTTGATGCACGCGTTGGGCGTTAGCGCGGCGGAGATTGATATTCGCCCCAGTGCCTTGCAGATGCTTACGGACCTGGATCATCCGTATGCGCACGGCGAAAAGGTCTACGACGTCACCTTTGAGAACGTGCAAGCCGGCGAGCGCACAAGCCACCTCTTTCGGCTTGCGAACCATCACGGCGGCCTCGTCGTCGGCACCGGCGACCTCTCCGAGCTCGCACTCGGTTGGGCGACCTACGGTGTCGGCGACCAGATGAGTCACTACGCCGTCAACGTCAGTATTCCGAAAACGCTGATCCAGTACCTCATTCGTTGGGTTGCCGAGACGAACCAACTCGGCGAAGGCACCCGCGAGGTTCTGCTCGACGTGCTCGACACCGAAATCAGCCCGGAACTCGTCCCCGCCGAGGAGGAGACGCGTGCCGGCGAAGGAGAGCAAAGCCAGCCGGCGCAGCGCACCGAGGACGTGATTGGTCCGTACGAGCTTCAGGACTTTACGCTCTACCACACCACGCGCCTCGGCTACGGCCCACGCAAGATTGCCTTTCTCGCGTGGCACGCCTGGCACGACGCCTCGCGGGGCATGTGGCCGGACGTGCCCGAGGTGCGACGCCAAAGCTACGACCTTGGCGAGATCAAGCGCTGGCTGAAGGTCTTTGCGTGGCGCTTTTTCAAGACCAGTCAGTTCAAGCGCACCTGCATCCCCAACGGCCCGAAGGTCGGCCACGGCGGCAGCCTTTCGCCGCGCAGTGATTGGCGTGCGCCGAGTGACAGCGAAGCGACCGCTTGGCTCGCCGAGGTAGAAACCATTCCTGTGGACGAGAACGAGCGAGATTGAGCCACGGGTACTTCGCGCAAGCCCGCCAACAACGCGCTTACAGGCGAGGTTCTTCGCCGCGCAGGATTTGCTTCGCGAGGCGCTTGCCGAGCTCGACGGCGGGCTGGTCGAACGCATCAACGTGGTACAGGCGCCCCGCAACGGCCGTCGCTAGCTCGTAGCCCATCAGCAACTCGCCGAGCTCACTGGCGGAAAGGCGGTCCAGCGTCAGCGTGACGCTCGGGCGCCGCTGGTGGCGCAAGGCGCCGCGAGTGCCGGCGAATTCGGCGTCCAGCACCGCCTGGAAGGTGTGTCCGTCGAGGTAGGCAATGGATTCGGCCGGCGACTCCGCGGCGGGAACGGGGGCGTTGCGGCGCATTTCGCGCACGTTGAGCAACGTCGTGAGGTGGCGGTTCGGCCCCTCGAGCAACAACTGCAACTGCGAGTGCTGATCCGTCGCACCCAGCGCCTTGACGACACTCTGCCCGCGACCATCCTCGAGCCGCGTGCCGTCGAGATCCTGCGACTTGCCGAGACTCTCCGCCCACAGTTGCGCATACCACTCGGCAAACTCCTTGAGCGCCTGCGCATACGGCATCATCACCGAAACGCTCTTGCCCTTGCTCGTGTCGGCAAGCCAGTGTACCGCGGCAAGCTGATACGGCCAGTCCTGTTCGTGCGAGTCTTGCTTGCGCAGGTTGCGTGCATGATCCGCCCCGGCAAGCACCTCGAGCAAGTTGACGCCGAGCAATGCTGCGGGCAAGAGCCCGACCGCACTCAATGCGCTGAAGCGTCCACCGACGTTTGGCGGCACGGGAAAGCCGGTCAATCCGTGTTCCCGCACCAGCTCGCGCAACCACCCCTTTTCCGGGTCAGTAATCAAGACGAGGTGCTCGCGCCAATTCTCGCCAAGGCGGCCTTTCAACTCCGGCATCACGTAGCGAAGCGCGGCGACGGTCTCCGCGGTAGTACCCGACTTGCTGACGGCGACGAACAACGTCTCGCTCAGCGGGCAGACGTCGAGGGTGCCGAGCAGCAATTCCGGGTCGACATTGTCGACGAGGAAGAACCGCGGACGGCCGCCCCGTTCCGCGTCACTCATCACGTTCCACTCCGCATGATTGAGTGCGCGGTGCAACACCAACGGCCCGAGCGCGGAACCCCCAATGCCGAGCACAACGAGGTTGCGAAAGCGTCCCGCCACCGAATCCGCAAAACTCAAGATTGCGCGCACCGTCGCCTCGTCATCCGGCAAGTCAAGAAAGCCGAGCTTGCCCGCTTGCCGTTGCGCCTCAATCTGTGAGTGCACCTCAACGCGGCGTTGCAACACGTTGTCGAGAGCGTCTTGTGAGAGGCCGTGTTCGTCGCCAATTGCCGCGGCGGTGGCATCTTGCACATCCAGTTGAATCGGCATGGGTTCACGCTCCTTAAAGGTTGTCATTTCTCAACGGTCGGCGGCAGCGAACATGCCCCGTACTTTCGTTTTCGCGGTCTTCCGGCATGACCGCGTTTCCGTCGTTGCCCCAGGCAAGCGAGGCATGACGCGCACACGCAAGGCTCTGTTGCTGGTACACGTGCGTCACTCGAGGCGAAGCGGTTGGTATTCCACGTCGCGCAGGTTCGCCTCGAAGGCGCCGTTTTCGTCAGCGACGCCGGCAAAGCCAATGCCGGAGGCTCGACCCAACGGACGCTGATCCGTTAGGCGCATCACCAGTTCGCCGTCCAGCCAGACCGTAAGTGCCGACCCCTGCACGCGCGCCTCGAAGCTGAATTCCTGTGTTGCGCTCAGCGGCTGATCCAACTCCACAGCCCCCCTCATTCGCCGCTCGCGCACCTCAATGCGGTCGACGCCTTGCGTCGAAACACTCGTGCGTCCGTCGCGGACTTCCACCTCGGAGAGCGGCAAGGAGATTCGGTACCACGAGTCGAGTCTCTCGGCGTTGCGATGCACCTTGAGCAGCACATAAAACCGCTGCCCCGCTTGCAGGTTCACGCGGCCACGCAGCGCAACATCATGAAACCGCGGGCCACCCCATGAGACGAGCCCCGGCTCCCCAAGCGACACGCGTCCTTCACCAAGGCGCACCGCTTCCTCCCGCTCGGCAAGCGCTCCGCCAACGAGCCCCGGCTCTCCCAGTTCGTCCACGGAACGCCACGCAGCCGCGTCTCGAATCTCCTTGGCAAGCGCGTCGTCGTCGACCGCGTTTGCTCGTACCAATGCGGCGGCGTCGACAAGGTGCCCTCCTTCGTAAAAACTGCGAGCGAGCAGTGTGCCCGCCTCGGCCGTATCCAGCTCGAGCTTTGCGCCACGCAACAACTCGGCAAGGTTCGCCGCGGCAAGGGCACGCTGATGTTGGCCCCGTCGGTTCGCCCGCTCGCGAACGCGTTCGAGTTCAATGAGGCACGCTCGGCGCGTCGACTCCACTTGCTCGTCGAGGCGCCGCTCGGTCGCGGTACGTTCTTGTACGCGCACCGGGGACGGTGCCAACTCAGCAATGTCCGCCCCTTCGGCGGGACCTAGCGAGACGTGCAACAAATTCACGCGCGGCCGAGAGCCCGCAATGCCGACGCCGACCATTCCGCGGGTCTCGTCGAACTGTGCCGGTGCTTTCACGTCCTGAAAAAGCAACTTGTCGTTGATTCGCACCTCGAACTCGCCGCCGAGCGCTCCCAATTGCACCTGCACGTCGTTGGAGCGCACACCCTCAACCACCTGGGGGTCGACGCGAACCGAGCCGCGTCCGCCGAACAGCCGCAGGTGGGCGCGCAAGGCCCCGGCCTCGGCGGGGCTCATCAAGCCGGCGCGCTCCCTGGAAAAGGGAACCAACTCAAGCAGCACCCCCCCGCGACCGAAGCGGTTTCCACGAATGAAGACGCTGACCTTGCGCGCGCGCTGCCACTGAAAGCTGACGTCGAATACCACGTCGTCCAGCGACTCATCCGCCCAAATGGCGCGTCCGTCGCGCGACTCGGTGCGGATCACGTGCTTGGGCATGTCACGCCTTCCGCCCCAATGAAGGCCGTGCATCTCCCACAGCGCTTGCGCCTCGAGGGGTTCAAGCTCACCGCGGAGAACGTCGTGCCACGCTCGTTCGCGGTAGTAGGTGGCAAGGGCACGGGCACGGTCCGCTTCGCGCCGGTGGTCGTCGCCCATCTCCATTGCGTAGCTTTCAAGCATTGCCTGCAGGCGTCCATGCTCGCCCGCCTCGTAAAGCGCATCTCCCGCGGCACGGTAGTGGCGCAAGATGGGACGTGGCGGCACGGGCACCGGCGTGCCTTTGACGTGGCGCGCAAGCTGGCGCAGGTCGG
>SKZP01000180.1 GCA_007127275.1 Planctomycetota bacterium | reverse complement strand
CGCCGACCGCCTGATTGGTATGGTGGCGCGGCAGTCCATTGAGCCGGACGTGCTTGGGCCGTGCAATTGGTCGCTGAAGTTTCTGCTGATGGATGAGCCGGAACGCTTGAGTGCGAGCCTCGCCGCGGTCTGGGCGTTGCACCGCTGTGCGGCGACTGAGTTTCACGCGAAGATTGAGCCGACGCCGCTGGGCGTGCGCGACCAGATGAACGCATTCAACAAGCGGCTCGGCCACTCCGACACGAAGAAGGCCTGGCTCGCCGCGTCGCTCGGGTTCGTGATCAAGAAGTGGGTGCGGCGCGCCTGGCACATCATGGAACTTGAGATTCCCGAAGGGGCGCTGCCGGACTTCAGTTTCGAAGAGGCGGTGCAGGCACGCGAAGCGGGGGGAGACCTCGTTACCATAGACGCGCCACCGGCCTCCAACCGCACCGCCGCCTCGGGCAAGCACGAAGTGATCGCCGCCTCCTCCGGGGCACGGCGTTCGAAGGCGCCGCCGCCGCCGGGCGCCGAGACCGTCGCCGAAGAGGCAGCGCAAGACGCCGAAGAGGCGGTGGAAGCGGCCGAGCCCGCCGACAACGGTGCCGAGGCGCCGAGCACCGAGTCGGCGTCACAGACACCGCCGCCCAGCGGAATCTCCGACGCCTCCGCCTCGACGTCGCATTCGCCGCCCACGTCCAAAGGGGAGACGCTCTCACGCGGCGCGCTGCCCAAGCCGGGCGAACCCGGCGACGGGGAGGAACTCGACGCCAGCGAGCCGGGGGACGGAGGGGGCGAACCCGGCGCAAGCGAAACCATTGACATGGCCGAGATGACCGACGTGGATTGGGAGCGACCGGCAACCATTGGTGGCACGACCAGAATCCTTACCTCTTCGTTGAAAAAGGGAGAAGGAGATACCGACGGCGAAGAAGGCGAACAGGAAAACGGCGCCGAAGACGCGCCGGCAACCTGATCGCACCACACGCGGTGGAGGGCGTGTGGTGACGACCCACGGGGAGTGTTGTGGTATGAGTCAGGCCCCCAATCAAAGCTTTTCGAACGCGTTCCGCGCCGTCGGCATCACCTTCGAGACCATTCTGGGCGAGGATCCGGCCATGCGCGAGGCGCTGAAGCGCGCCGAGGCCGCCGCCCAAGGGGATGTCACCGTCTTGATCCTCGGCGAATCCGGAACCGGTAAGAACCTTGTCGCCCAGGCCATCCACAACGCAAGCAAGCGCGCCAGCGGCCCGTATGTGGGGCTCAACTGCTCGGCAGTACCGGAGGCGTTGATCGAGTCGGAGCTCTTCGGCCACGAAAAGGGCTCGTTCACCAACGCGGAAAAGCAGCGTATCGGCGCCTTCGAGCGAGCCGACAATGGTACGCTGTTTCTCGACGAGATCGGCGACATGAGCCTTACCGCGCAGACGAAGGTGCTCAACGCCATTGAATACAAGCAGTTCGCCCGTGTCGGTGGCGACCAGTTGCTTACCTCGAACGTGCGTTTTGTCGCGGCGACGAACCAGCCGCTACGCGAGTTGATCGGTACCAAGGAGTTTCGCGAGGATCTCTTCTACCGCCTCGCCGAGGTAACCGTTCAGATCCCGCCACTGCGCCACCGCAAGGGGGACATACCGCTCTACGCCGAGGCGTTTCTGGAGGAAGCGGCCGACAAGTACGACCGACCCGTGCGGCACGTCAGCCGCGCGGCACTCTCTCTGCTTGCCGAGCACGACTGGCCGGGGAACGTGCGGGAGTTGCGCGCCTGCATCCGTGCCGGGGTGATGTTTGCAAAGGGCAAGATGCTTGAGCCCAAGGACTTGTCGCTCGAGGTGCGCAAGCTCCCCGACACCGTCGCGACGAACGGACGAGGCGGGGGGACAAGCGTGGGCGAAATGGGTGCCTTGGACCTCGCCAGCGTCGAGAAAACGCATATTGCCCGCGTCCTCTCCATGTGCGACTGGAAAAAGCGCGAAGCGGCGAAACTGCTCGGCGTCTCCCGTCCGACGCTCGACCGCAAGATTGACCAATACGGCCTCACCCGCGACGAATGAGTCAGCATGCAGCCTCGTCCGCCGCAGCCGCGCACGTGCCGGCCACCGAGTTGCTCGCGCTTGATCGGCCGGATTGGCCGTACTACGCAGCACTCGGCCAGGCCGTGCATGAGGCCGCCACGGCCGTTGCGCAGAACGACCTCACGCTTGGCTGGCTGGGCCCCGCCAACGACACGGTGTGCACGCGGTTGACGCAAGAACATGCGGCGCTCGGCACCTGGCGCGTGCTCGACTACGACACCGCAAGAAATCGGCGCTTGCCGCAGCCGCCGGGTCCCGTTGTTGACGTCCTCGTCCTCGGCTACGCGGTCAGCCAAGCGCCGGCGCGCGCCGGCAGCGTGCTCGGCTACGCCTTGCGAACGTTACGCGAGCCGGCAACGACGTCCCGACTGGTCCTGCTCGAGCGCACCTACTCGCCGCTGGAGGCATTCATACGGGAGGCGCAAGCCCGGTTGCATCCGAGGAAGTCGCGCCGCCCCAGCAAGATTCCGCCGATCTCCGTGCCGCTGCGCCTCGCGTGGCATGCAAGCTGGTCGACATACACGCCGGCGGATTGGCAATGGCTCTTCGCCGCCCACGGCATCCACCTCGGCGAAGCGCAAACGCTCGGCCACGGCCGCCGCTACCTCGTCGCCACCGCGCGACCGAATCTACAAGCACGGGACGCAGCGCCGCCGTAGTCACGCGACCCCTCCCCGTTTCGCCGAAAACCCGCTCCGCGCGAACGACCCGCTATGCGGCGACGTACTTCGGGCCTCCGAGGGTTCCGAACGGGTGAACCACGCTCCGCTTCGCATCGCGGCTAACCAGGAGTCGGACGTTCCGGCCACATCGTTCGAAGCCCCACAGACCACGTCAATGGCCTACGAAGACACGCCAACTTCGGCCACCTTCTCCGGCGGGCGCGCCTCCTCCAGCAGGCGGGCTTTGAAGTCGACGAAGGGCATTTGGCCGTGCTCCGCTTCTTCTTGGCCGGTGCCGCGGCCGCGGACGCTGACGAGGTTGCCGTCTAGTTCTTGGAGGAACGGAGTTGAACGACCACTCATTGCCGACGAGCTCCAGCGCCGATTGCAGCACGGCCTCGCT
>SKZP01000157.1 GCA_007127275.1 Planctomycetota bacterium | reverse complement strand
GTGGCCCCTTCTTCAATGGCGATTTCGTAGTCGTTGGTCATGCCCATGGACAACTCAGGCAACGGATACCCGCGCTCGGCAAGCCGCTCGCGCAACTCGCGCAACTCCACGAAGCAGCGGCGCAACGCCCCCTTGTCGTCGGTATGCGGTGCCATGGTCATCAACCCGCGCAGCGTCAGGCGCGGAAAACCGACGACCGCGGCAAGCAGCGGCTCAAGCCCCTCGGGCGCCACGCCGTGCTTCTGCGCCTCGCCGCTCATGTTCACCTCGACGAGAATGGGCACGTTCTCACGCCCCATGTCGCCGGCAATGCGCTCCAGCGTCGCGGCGAGCCGTTCGCTGTCGACGGATTGGATGGTCTCGACCAGTTCGAGCGCCTTGCGTGCCTTGTTGCGTTGCAGATGCCCGATCAAGTGCCACGTGACGTCCCCGTCGATGTGCGGGACCTTTTCCGCCGCCACCTGGACGCGGTTCTCGCCGAGTACGGTGCAGCCAAGCTCGACCGCCGCCTGCGCCTCGGCAAGGGAGGCCGACTTCGTCACCGTGATCAGTTGCACCGCCTCCGGCTCGCGCCCACTGCGCCGGGCCGCCTCGGCCATTCGCCCGCGAACGTGCGTAACATTGGCCGCCAACCGCTCGCGCCGCTGAGCGGTGAGAGTCTCCGCCGCGTCCATACGTAGCTACCTCCGTGCAAACACCAGCTCGACGCGTAGCCGTCCGTTGCCGGCCGTTGGGACTTGAGCAGCGGCGCCGCGCATGCGACGCTTCGCACAACGTTTCCGTGCAACAGCCCCACGTCCCGTATACCTTATCCAGCCGCGGCCGTCTGCCCCGCGAGGTGCGACCGTGGGACAACCCAGCTACGACCATGGCATTGATCAACGGCGAGAAGCTCGAAAAATGGATCTTCAGCGGCATTGTCTTCAACATGTCGTGGGAAGACCCCTACGTCGACAAGTACGCGCTCAACATTGGCCCCGGCGACACGACCTGCACCATTGCCTCCGGCGGCTGCAACACCTTGAGCCAGCTTTGCTTCAACCCCGACAAGGTGATTGCCGTCGAGCAGAACGACGCCCAGGCGAGCCTGCTGGAGCTGAAGATGGCCGGGGTGCGCGAGTTGGAGTGGCGCACCTTTAGCGACGTGTTCGGCGACTTCGACACCTCGAAGTTTCCTCGCCTCTATCCGAAGCTGCGCCCGCATCTTTCGCCGGAGGCGCAGGCATTCTGGGACAAGAAAGGCGCCCGGCGGATGATGCGCCGCGGCCTGCACCGCGCCGGCAAGAACGGGCTGTTTCTGCGCATGGTGCGGCTCTACCTCGAATCCATCCTCGACATGCACGAGATTGAGGAGATGTTCGAGTACGACGACTTGAACGAGGTGCGCCGCTTCTATGACGAGCGTATTGCGCCGTCGCTGTTCACCGCCATGCTGCGCATTGTCTGCGAAAAGGGCAAGCCGTGGTTCTACCTCGCCGGCGTCCATCCCGCGCAAATTGAGGCGGTCGAGGCGGACATGCCGATGTTCGAGTACTTGAAGGTGCGCATGCGGGAGCTCGTCTGCAACAACCTGCCGCGCGACAACTACTTCTTGTACGGCGCCGTCTTCGGCCGCTGGCGCACGCGTGACGCGGTGCCGCCGTACTTGCGCGAGTGCTACTGGGAAACGCTGACCGAAAACATTGACAAGCTCGAGTTCCACCGCGGCTGGCTGCACGAGGTGCTCGACTCGAAGCCGGAAGGGACCGTCGACAAGTATAGCCTGCTCGACATCTTCGACTGGATGCACGACAAGCCGGAGATTTTCGACACGGTGCTGCGCAGCGTCATCCGCGCCGCCAAGGACGGCGGGTTGCTGGTGTACCGCTCTGGCCGCTTGGACCTGGAGCCGCCGGAGCATCTGCGCGAGGCGCTGCCGCAAAGCGAGGAGCAACAAGAGATCAGCCGCAAGTGCCTGCACGACGACATGAGTGGCATCTACATGGATTTCAAGCTGCGAAGCATCGACAAGTCAAAGGTGCCCGAGCCGACGGCTGTGTAAGGAAAAGCTCCGAGGGGGCCGTGGATCAGCGGGCGCTGATCTACGCTGTATTCGAAGTACTCTCGCAGCGACACCGCCGCAACAAGGGCAAAAACGCGACCTCCATATATTGCGCCCGTAAAGCTCGGCGAGTGATTCGTATGGAAGAGGCGTTCGTACCCGCCGCGCGAAATCCGTCAGCGCAACGGCGTCATCTCCACCTCGATCTCGGTGGTGCCGCGGCGCACGGGAAAGATTACCTCTTTCGGTTCGTAGCCCTCCTTCTCAATCAACAGGATGCCTTCGACGTAGTGCCGTCGCACGCGTTGCGAAAGGCGGCGCACGCCGACGTAGCTTTCGGTTTCGCTTTGGGGAAACGAGTAGCGCAGTGGCGTTTGCCCGAGTGGGATCTCGTCGGTGATTTGGGGCTCGTCGACTTCGCGGTGCCGCACAATCAGCACGTGTGTGTCCCGTTCCCGTTCATACACAAGCTGCAGCGTCACATCCGCTCCGGGCGGATTGCTGTGCACGTTGATGCGCGGCTGCGACGAGCACGCCACGAGCGACAATGAGACCAAAAGCAGCGTGACCGTCCCCAGCCTCACGGCAAACGTTCCGGATCCACGGGTTTCGCTCATCTGAACCTCGTACCGAGTAGCGGGAGTTGCGTTTCAAGGCAAGGCGAACATTGTAGCCGGAAACGAACCACGGACCAAAGCCTAGTAGCTCGTCAAGATTGACTCCGTGGGTGTGCAGGTAACGAACAAACCCACGGGCTTCGCCCGTGGGTGGGGGGGCGCACACAGGATTCGACCCACGGGCGAAGCGGGCAAAGTTCGTGGGCTTTGCCCGCAACGTGCCACCCACGGATTCAATTGTGACAATCTACTAGGTTGCCGCGGCGGTGTGGCATGGGCTTTGCGTCTTTACCGGATCGCGAGTGGGCGCGGCGGCCGGCCGCGGTTGACCTGGGTCGACGGTATCACCGGTGCGTTACGGCGCCGTAACGACGTAACCATTGGGCGCCGCGACTTCCTTTCGCTGCACACTTTGTGAGGAAGGAGTTGTGCTCGAATGAAAAAACCGAAGCGTTTCTTGCTCG
>SKZP01000548.1 GCA_007127275.1 Planctomycetota bacterium | reverse complement strand
TAACCTGACCAATCAATTCGCCCGTGCGTCCGTTGAACAATTGAATCATGATGGTGTGTTTTCCCCCTTGGGCCGCGTCGGCAAAGTCGCCCCTTGCGGCCGCCATTCAAACAAGCAGGACAAGTCCAATGTCGGCGCACTGTGCGTCAGTGCTCCAACGGAAATTCGGTCCACGCCGGTCTCTGCGTAGGCGCGCACATTTTCCAGCGTCACGCCTCCGGAAGCCTCAAGTGCGGGCCGTGTTGCCGAGCCACGACGGTGTACCGCCTCGGCCACCTCCTCCGGAGCGAAATTGTCGAGGAGGATTAAGTCGGCCGGTGTTCCGAGAGCCACGTCGAACTCGGCAAGGTCTTTCGTTTCAACGCCGATTACCGGCCGCGGATTCCCCGACAACGACTCGACGGCAAGGCGGACGGCGGCGTCAATGCCGGCGCCTGCCGCTTCAAGATGATTCTCCTTGATCAGCACCTGGTCGAAAAGACCTAGGCGGTGGTTTTTGGCGCCGCCTTGGTCGGTGGCATACTTTTCGAGCATGCGGTGACCCGGAGTCGTCTTGCGCGTGTCGCAAATGACGGCGCCGGTTCCGGCGACGGCCTCGACGAAGCGGCGTGTCAGCGTGGCAATGCCGCTGAGCCGGCCGAGGAAGTTCAAGGCGGTGCGCTCCGCCGTGAGCAAATGACCGGCCGGACCGTGCACATGCGCGACGCGCTGACCGGACTCGACGGCCTCGCCGTCCTTGACCACGGCCCGAAACGCAATCCGCTTGTCGAGAGAGCCGTAGCAGGCGGCCGCCACCGGCAAGCCGGCGATGACACCCGGCGCTTTCGCGATAATATGCGCGTCGACGGGACGCTCGCGCAACTCCGGCGAGAGCAGTGTCTCGACGGTCAAGTCGCCCCTGCCGACATCCTCGCGAAACGCCGCTTCAATTAAGGACCGCAGTCCGAAAAGGTCGAAATCCACCTGCAGGCTCATACGCGCAATCTTTCTCCTCGGGTCGTTGCCGGCGAGTATATCAGCGCAACCGCCTCACAGCCAGCGCCGCCGTCGCCAAGGATGCAGTGGGCTTGTGCGGCAAAAATCATGTTTGGACGGCATCACCTACGGAGAGCGCGCTCCCTGCTCTTCCCACCCGTCCCGCGGGCGGACTCCCCACCCGTTTGCGCGCCACTCGTCACGCAAAACGGCAGAGAGTGTCCTTGAGTTCCTGCGGCCTCTCCAGGGCAATGCTGCGCTTCGCCCGTCAAGTCGGTCGAGGCCTTGGAACATTACAGGGGACTACGGCGCGCATTTACGCAGCGAACGGGCTGGTAACGGACGCGTCCAGAATGGTTTCGTGCAGACCCGGGCGGTCGCCGAGGTCCGCGGTACACAGGGCACATACGAAATCTTTCGGCTCAACAAGTGCCGGATGCACCCGAGCGCACGGATGGCCTTGACTTGCCCCCGTGTTTCGTGGTTGAGAGGCTTTCTCTACCGTGGTGGCCGTACCGCTTTGAGCGTCGTAACCACGTCCTTGGAATTCTTACCCGCAACGTCGAACATGGCAACTCCCCGGCGCGTTGAGCGCGTGCAAAAGCAGATCCTTCGCTCCATTTCGAACATTGTGCTCTTCGACATGAAGGATCCGCGCACCGCCAAAACCCTCACCTTCACCAAGTGCAAAGTCTCGCGCGACCTGGCCGTGGCAAAGGTGTACTACTCCGTGCTCGGTAACGAGTCGGACCGCCGTACCGCGGAAGGATTCTTGGAGCACTCGAAGAACTACATCCGTGAACGGCTCGGCGAGGATTTGACGACGCGCACGCTGCCGCAACTCGAGTTCATCTTCGACCCGTCCGTCGAAGGGGCCATCAAAATCAGCGAAACACTGCGCGAACTCGAAGAGGAGCGCGAGCAACTCGGCGAACCGACGGCGGCGGGTGACGACGCAGGCGAGACGGAAAGCGAGAACGCCAACGGCGGCGAGGACGACGAGGGCTCGGCGCAGAACGACTGAACCCGACGCGCAGCGTCGAATGCAAGAACCAACCTGTTCAGATGCTCGTAACGGTAGATTGCGGCAACACGCGCGCCACCTTTGCGCTGATCGACCTCAATGCGGTGACCTGGCCGCAGAAAGGTGCGGATCAGGCGTGGCCCGGCTTGGAACCCCGGCCGCCGGTCTTTCTAAGCGTCGCGAACCCGCTGACGCCGGAAGGTGTCGACGTCGCCTGGCAACAGGGGATCTCGCAGCGCGAGCAAGAACTGGAAGTGGTGGAGCAGGAAGTCGAGGCGCTCGTCATTGGCAGTGTCAATCCGCAGGCAGCGCAGGCAGTGGAAGGGTGGGTAACGACGTATCTCAATGCGCGGCGGTCGAAACCCGTGGCGGTCCTGCGTGTCGGCGACAACCTCGAAATCCCAATCATCAACCGCACGGCGCAGCCGCAACAAGTCGGCCAGGACCGCCTGCTCAACGCGCTTGCCTGCCGCTTCCGTTACCCGTCTCGTGCGGTGGTTGTTGTCGACTTCGGCACGGCCATAACGTTCGACATTGTCGGTGCGGACGGCGCCTACCTCGGGGGCGTCATCACTCCGGGAGTAAGCATGTCGTTGACTGCGTTGCACGAGCGCACGGCCCTGTTGCCAGTGATTGAGCCGCCGCGCGAGCGGGTTCCCGCCATTGGTCGCGACACGCGCTCGGCATTGCTTTCCGGGGCGTACTACGGCTTTCCCGGCCTGATTGAGGGCGTGCTGCGGGCGCTGAAACGCGAGTTTGACCCGCCGCCGGTGGTCGTCTCCACCGGAGGCGACACCAAACTGATTGAGGCAGAGTTGCCGCCGAATACCTTCGAAGAGCGCGTCCCCTTGCTCACCCACGAAGGGCTGCTGCTGACGTACCACGAAAATCAGCGTGACCGGGCGTCCTCCACGTAATGCGTCCGAACTGCTGAGATGACGGTTCCGTGAGGTAGGATGTGTGTAGGTCACGTATTAGCGTTAGCAGGCTGTTGCTTTCCTGGATTCCACTGGCCCCACCCGTAGCTCATGACGAAACGCCGCCGCGCCGACTCGGACATCCGCAACGGAAACAAATCCGTGACCCACAACTCCTCGGCCGCGAAGCCCGCACACGCCTCGGCCGCCGAATTGCGTCCCGACCCCGAGGCGCTCGGAAAACACGTCGCGAAGGAAACCGCGTGGACGGACCTACCACCGGCAGCCTACCTCGCCTTGCACCGGGTGCAAGCTCGCGAGGTCGTTTGGCAGCGCATTGCCGCGCACCTCGGCACCCGTCCCGAGTCGTTGCACGTGCGGTACCGCTGGTTCGGCTCGTTCGAACGCGGCAACGTCTGCGTCCACATTGACCGGCTGCTCAAGGGGGACTACGCCGACGAGGGCCTGCCCGCGCCGGAATTGCTCGAGGCGTTCAACGAGCATTCTTACCGCAACGACGTCGCACCGGTGCGTCGCATTCTGATCTCGGTCGGTCCGGAGCAAACGCGCGAATGCGTTGCCGAGGGGGTGCTCTTGTTGCGCGTCAAAGGGGTGCCGCTTGCGCTGCACATTGCCTTTGCAGACCCGGATCCGCGCGAAGTCGGCAAGCTGACCTGGTACGCCGGCGAGGACGAGAACTCGCTTGCCGTGTTGCGCGACGTGGCCGGCGAACTCGAGCGCCACATTGACGAGCACCCCATTTATGCGGGTCAAGTGATCACGCCACATGCGGAGTTCGTGCCCATTGAGGCCTTCGGCTGGGACGAGTTGATTCTCTCCCCCGAGGTAATGCGGCAACTACGTCGCAATACGGTGGAGTTGCTGGACAAGCTGCCGCTGTATCAACGCAACGGCTTGCCGCTCAAGCGCGGGCTGATCCTCGCGGGGCCGCCGGGTACGGGGAAGACGCTCGCCGGCAAGGTGCTTGCCAACGACCTCGTGAAGCGCTCGCTGCGCATTGATCTGAAACCCAGCCGGGCACAGTCGCCGAACATCCACGAGTTGCCCGTATATGAAGATGTCGCCGGTGGCGTCGGCCTCGACGGGGACCGCGGCGCAACGGCAAAAAACAGCAGCGAGGGCGACGCAGCGCAATCCAACGTCCGCGAGCGACTGCTGACCTTCATCTGGGTCAGCCCGCGCCACATTGAGGGGGATCCCCGCACGGTGGTCAACGTGTATGCGTTGGCGCGCCGCTGCGCCCCGGCGGTGATCTTTTTCGAGGACATGGACCTCTACCTCAAGGACCGCGAAACTCACGCCGAGGGCAACAACCCCATCCTTGGCGAATTTCTCAACCAGCTCGACGGCCCGGTGGGCAACGACGGGGTCATCACCATCCTGACGACGAACGACCTTGACTCCATTGAACGCGCCCTGCGCAGCCGCCCGGGGCGCTTCGACGTGGTCATCCACTTCGAGCGTCCGGACGCTGCCTGCCGCGAGCGGCTGCTGCGCCGTTACATGCGAGATCACAATGTCGGTCGCATTGGGTACAAACGGCTGGCCTCGGACACCGACGGCTTGACCGGTGCAGAATTGCGCGAACTGATCACGCTCGGCGCCATCCTCGCCGTGGAAGCGAAGTCCGTCGACGAGGAGGACGGAACGGTGCGCCTCAAGGAAAAGCACCTGCGCGAGGCTCTGCAAATGATTGCGCCGAGCAACAACAAGCCACAAATTGGCTTTACCCCGCCGCCCGCCACTTGACGCAGCGGTCACTTTGTACCGCTCACCAGGAAAAAGTGGCCGTTGAGTTCAAAACGGGCGGACGAGCACCGCTGACGGGGTCCTTTTCACATTGCGGGGCAACGGCGAGACCGCCGACGTATGTCGGTCGCGCCGCAAACCCCCTTTGCACCTCGGATTCGGAGCCCTTCCAAGCCACGGGTCGGCCCGTGATGCCGTGCGACGCACGGGCCACGGCCTGCCGGTATGCGACGAATCCCATTCGACAAGATGGCCGCCGTCCCGCAGCCGACGCCATGATCATGTACCGTCCCGCAGAGAAGGACACGCAGGAATGGGGCCTCGCGGCCGTCGAGCGCTCGCCGAAACGTAACATAATGTACATTATCGGACCTCTCCCCCCGCTTCGGTGGCTTCGGACGGTCTTCTGACTTGTTGACCAAAACGCGCTCGTTGAGACCCAACCTACTGGGGGTGCTCTCTTTTGGTCAAAGCTGCAGACATGCAACAGGCATCGCTTCAGTGCGGAGGGAACCCATGACACGACAGCGACTTGCACTCGGCTTAGCCGCCCTGGTCGGGCTCGGCACGTTCCTGCTCTGGTGGACCTGCACGCCGGACCGCGACGCCATTCAGGCGCTACTTAAGGACGTGCATCAGGCGGTGGAAGCGGGCGACTTCGAGTCCGCCTTGCCGGCCTTTCGGCGCGACTTCGCGTTCGGTGGGGGCGCCGGTCAATCATCCGTGGTTGCGTACGACAACCTCGTAGAGGTGGTCAACCGCGAGCTCGGGCGCGGCACCGTCGAGGAACTCGAAGTACGAAACGTCGAGATTGATGTTGATGGCGACCACGCGGAGGTGACAGCGATGATACGCCTTCACGGCGACGACGACATATACAGCATGCGACCGCTACCCGTGCGCTTCGAACTGATCCGCGGCGAAGACACCGAGTTGTACCGCGGCTGGCGTTTGTACCGAGGCGAGTTCCGCCGACTTGACGACAACTAGCGAAACCGAGCACGCCGATAACACGCGAGACACATGCGTTATCTGCGCCGATAACACATCCCGACCACTTGGTACCGGCGCCGATAATGCGACCATGCTCGCCGTTGCGACTGTGCCGATAACCCGTTCGTACAAAGCGCCATCGAAAGCCGATAATCCCTCTCGACCAGCCGAAGCGCCTGCCGATAATACGCATTGACACACCTTGCCGAATGTGCCGATAAACCGCCCATGCAGAAAAGCGGCAGCAGCCGATAATGCCGGCAGCACTTGCCGCCGATAACCCGTCTATGCCGCAAGGGTCGCTGCCGATAATGCGATGGGGGTCGTCCTCCCAAAGGCCCGATAATATGTAGTAGCGTTATCGGACTGCTCAGACGGCCGGCGCCGTTGCATTATCGGCAAACCTGTGCCGCCGATAACATGGCTTCATGCGGCTGTTTTTGAGCCGATAATCCCTGCGGCCGCGCGGCTCGGGATATTTGGGATTGAGAGAATACAACCCCATGGAGGGAAGGTTTACCAACGCCGGCGCGACATCTGTCTACGAGCCCCACGGCTCACCGACCTCATTCACGGCGGCGACGAACTCGCCGAGGTCCGGCTGCTCGTCGGCGACCTCGACCGGCATGAGTCCGTCGGCGTCAATGCGAATCAACGCGACGTCGCGGAAATCATCGCCAGCGATCATTTTGCCTGTGTACCGTCGCAGATCGCGTTCGAGGTCGAGGTGCGGTGGATTCATCCCCACTTCGGAGAGCTTGCTGAGCATGTGGCCCGCCTCGTCGACGACAAGACCGAGGCCAACCGTTTCCGACTCGACATGCAAGCGGACGACGGTCTCGACGAGCGCCCCGGCCGGCTCGGCGACGTGTTCGAGCGCTGGCTTCGACGGCCCTCGCCCTCCCCTTGGCTGCTTGGCCGCCTCTGCGGAGCTACATCTTTGATTTGCGGGCAGACTGCCCCGAACGGCGAGGGGCGCGGAGTCTTTGCCGGCCATTCGGCCATCACTCGTCGTCGCGGAAGCGGCCCAAGCGGATGCCTCGCCCAATTGCTTAATCTTTGTTCGGCGGTTGTCGTTGCGTTTGGGAATGAGGTAAAAGGAGTTGTCTTTGAGCTCAGTCACGACCGAGTGTGTGAAGTGTATTGTGTGGCGTGGCTCTTTTGAACGAGCTGCGAGGGGGATGTGTGAACCACAACGGGCTCGTCGTGTTGCTCTCGCCGGACGCGGTGCCAGGGCGGCTGCTTGAGCGTTATGCGAAGTGGCCGCGCGCTGCGGTGGCGGATGTGGCCGGGCAGCTTTCCCGCGAGCGGGTGAACGTACTCGTGTTGCTGGCCGCGCCGGAGGAGCCGGAGGCGGTCGAGGCGGCGGTGCAACAGATTCGCCAGGCCATCAACATCACCGTGGAGCAACGGCAACGGCGGCCTCGCTTCGTCGTGCACGGTTGTGCGCCGGTTTCCGAGGAAGTTGCGCTCACGTGGAAGGTGGCCGGGGCCGACGAGGTGCTCGGACCGTCCGACGACGCGCTTGGCCGGGAGGCGTCACCGTGGCGGGACGGCAACGGCCACGAGTCACGCAGCAGAGGGCAACGCCATCCCTCTGGGGCTTCGCTGCCGCGTGGCCCGGGGGTCTCTGACACGTACGACCGACCCGGGGCGTCGTCCGCTGCCCATGCAACCCTCCCGGCGGTGCTCCTCGAGCTTGAGGCGCTGATTGAGGATTCGCAACGCTCTTGCGAGGAATCTCTCCAAACGGTCCTCGACCGCTTGGTACGCGGCCTGGGGATGGAATACGGCCTCGTTGCCGACTTTACCGAGGATGCCTTGCACCTGGCGGTTCGCGCCGCGGTGGGCTGGCCGAAGAAGCTTGCGCAGGGCGGCCGGCTCGACCTGGAGGAAGGCTCGCAAGCTGCCTACATCCTGGGCTGCGACGAAGCGGTCGCCATCCCGTCGCTGTTCGAGGAGACGCGCTTCGAGCCGGATGAGTGGCTGACCGACTGGGGCGTGGAAAGCGCACTTGGCGTTGCCGTGCGGTTCGACGGCGAGCCGGTCGGCTTGTTGCTTTGCGCGACGACCGAGGCGCGGGAACTTGACGCGGAGGCGGCGGAGTTCGCCGAGCGGCTTGCCCCGCTGCTTGCGCGCTGCCTGCAACGCGTCGATCACGAGCACACCAACGCCGTCCGCCGGCGCTCGCGCACCGCATGGCTTCGCAAGCCCGCAACGGCGCCGGCGCAAACGGTGCTTGACGCGTTGGAGCACGGGGTGCTCGTCACCGACCCGGCGGGCCGTGTCACCGACTGCAACCGCGCCGTCGAGCACCTGCTTTCCCGCGAGCGAACGAGCATTGTCGGCACCGCCGTCGCCGAGCTGCTGCCGCTCGACGGCACGGCGCAGCTCGAACCGGTGGAACTCGACGACTCGGGAAAGCGCTACGAACAGGCGGAGACGCTGGTGCGCCTCGAAGTCCCCGGCGAGCAGAGCCGAGTGCGCTGGTTGACCGTGTCGCAACAACCGTTCGCCGACGGTTTCGAGCCGGCCGAGGAATCCTCGACGACGGTGCAACTGGGGCGAGTCTACTGCGTCGCCGACGTCACGGCGCGCAAGCAAGCCGAGATTGAGCTGCGCCGCACGCGGTTTCGCCTCGAAGGAGCCCGCGAGATCGCCCTCGAGTTGCTTGACGAGCGCGAGTTGCCGGAACTGATTGGACACGCGTTGGAGCGGTTGCGCACGCGCTTTCCACGGCGCCGAGTCGCTTACGCAACGCTCGACGCCGACGGCCGGCTGCGCCTCGAACAAGCCGCCGGCGCGGCGAACCTCGCGCCCATGCGCGGCGCCACCGTCGCCCTTGGTGCGGCCACGGAACTCGTCGGCGCCTTACAGGCCAACGCCACCGTCGTCGTCTTCGAGGTGGCCGAAGATGTGCGCACGGCTCCGGCGTTCGAGGCGTTGGAGCGAACGGGGGCGCAGGCGGCGGTTTTTGTGCCGGTGCGGTTGGAAGCGGACGGCCGTGTGCGGCTGCTTTTGCTCGAGGCGGATCACCCGGTGCGCTGGCGACCGCTCGAGGTGGATCTGCTCGAGGATGCCGCCGAGTTTCTCGCGTTGGCACTGCACCGCAGTGACGAGGTGCACACGCACACGCGGGCCCGGCAGGCGCTCGCTCGCACCGAGGAGCGTCACCGCGCCTTGGCCGAGCTCGTTCCTGACTGCGTCTACGGCTTTGTGCGCAGCGCCTCCGGCACGTTCGACGGGGTGTGGGCGAGCGAGGCTTTGCACGCCATCAGCGGACTGAGCCCGCAGGAGTTGCCACCGCGCGACCCGCTGGAATTGCTCGTTCACCCCGAGGACCGCGAGCGCCTCGACGAGGCGCACGACGCCGGCGGCCGTACCACTCGTGAGTTGCGTATCCTCACCAAGGAGCGGCGTATTCGCTGGGTTCGCGACACGCGCCGCACCGTTCCCGTCGACGGAGGCGGCGAACGCGTCGAGGGGGTGCTGCGCGACATCACCGAGACGCGCCGGGAGTCGCAACTCCGGACGCGCACACACCGTCTCCTGAAAGGGATTGTCGAGGGCAAGCCGCTCTCCGAGACGCTGCAGGGACTCGTTCGCCTGCTGGAGGAGCAATCCGAGCGAAGCATTGCCGCGATCTCGCTCGTCGAGGAAGACAAGCGACATCTGCGGCTCGTCGCCGGCCCGGGGCTGCCGCGGCCGCTCAAGCGGATGCTCGAGTGGGTACGAGTCGCGCCGGACACGACCCTGTGCGGCAGCGCGGCGCACCGGCGCTCGCCGGTCTGGACGCGCGACCTGGCAAGCGACCCCCGCTACGTCGACCTCGACGTCGCCGAGCACGAGGTGCACGGCGCCTGGGCCTTGCCCGTGCTTGGCGCCGACCAGACGCCGCTGGCGACGATTTCGCTCTATCTGCACGAGGTACGCACCGTCACCGACTTCGAACGCGAGCTTCTCGAGGCGGCCGCGAAGGTTGCCAAGCTCGCCATCCAGAACTGGCGCACCCGGGTAGGGCTGTACCACCGCTTGCAGATTGAGCGCACCAAGGGGCGCCTCGCCCAGGGGCTTGCGACCGACGGCGTACCGGACACCGAACGGATGCTCGCCATGCTCGGCAATTTGGTCTCCGCCGACGTGGGCTACTGGACGGTGCTGCAAGAGGGTGAGCCGGTCGAGCACGTCGACTGGGCACGGGATTCCTCGACCGGCGTACCAATGCGCGCCCTGGCCCGGCACCTCTTGCGCGCCTGGCACGACCTGCTCGCCGAGGGAAAGCCGGTGCACGTCGAGGATACCGGGGCAATCTCGCACGAGGTGGCCCGTGACGCGCTGGCTGGCTACCGCTTTGGCTCGCTCCTGTTGCTGCCGGTGCGCGACGAGGCGCGTCAGCTACGAGCCGTGGTCGGCTTCGCCCGCGAGGCCCTGTGGACGTGGCCCGAGCAGGACGTGCGGGCCCTGCGCAGCATGTGTGACCTGCTCGGCCGCGTACTCGGCCGCCGCGAGCAGCGCCAGCTCGAGCACGAACAGGGCCAACTCGCGCTCGCCGTCGTGCACTCGCTGCCCGAGGCGCTCGTGCTCGTCGACGGCGACGGCCGTATCCTTTGGTACTCCACGGGCTGGCCGCGCATGTTCGGCTTCACCGGCGAGGTGATCCTCGGCTCGACGCTGACCGACTGGGTGCACCCCGAGGAGGTCACTCACATGCAGATGGGGGTGCAGCGCCTCTTCGACGGCGACGCGCAGTTCGAGGCATGGACGCTTCGACTGATGCGCGACACAAACGACTGGCTGCTTGTCGAGGCCGTGGCGACACTGATGCCGAGCCTCTCCGGCGGCACGCCACAGTTGCTGCTCGCGCTACGCACCTTGCCGGTCGAGCGCCAGCGCCTCGAAGAAAACGCGCGCATCCAGCACCAAACCGGGCTCAAAGTGGCGCGACAACTCCACGAAGGCCTCGGCCGCGAATTGACCGAACACGCGCTGGAGCTGGGCCGAATTCTCCATGACGTGCGTCCGCTCGACGAGACGCTGGCCGAGCGGGTGGAATTCGTCGGTGCCGCACTGGACCAGTTGCTGACCGAAGTGCGGCAAATGGCCCGCGCGGTTCACCCCTCGCAACTCGAGCCGGACGAGTTGCCCGAGGCGCTGGCGAACCTGGCTGCGGGCTTCGAAGACGTTTTCGGCGTGCGCTGCCAGACACGCTTCCATCCGGAGGCGACGGTGCCCGACGCCTCTGCGGCGACGCAGCTTTACGCCATCGCCCAGGAAGCGGTGCACAACGCCCTGCGCCACGCCGCCCCGGAAACGGTGGAGCTCGAGCTCGACCTCAACTCCGCCAAGGAAGTCGTATTACGTGTCAGCGACAACGGCGATGGGATCGAGGAGATTGATCCCGAGGAGGTTCGCGGACTCGGACTTCGCATCATGCACGCGCGCGCCCGCCTGATCGGCGCGGAGTTGTCTATCCGCCGTGGAAGCCCCCGAGGAAGTGTGGTACAGTGTCGCTGCGGTCGCGGAAAAAGTTTGTCTACCACCGGCGATCAAGAAGCGGAATGAACGACGACGCGACGAACATACAAAATGGCAACCGAAGCACCCACACGACGCGGGTGCTCATTGTCGACGACCATCCCATTGTCCGCGAGGGCCTCTCGCAACTGATCAATGCGGAGGCAGATCTCAACGTCTGCGGCGAGGCCGAGGAAGCGCAGGAGGCCATTGACCGAATCAAGGAGCTTCAGCCGGACATCGCCGTCATTGACGTCTCGCTGAAGGGCGTCAGTGGCATTGAGCTGATTCACAGCTTGAAGTCGCTCTACCCCGAGCTGCCGGTGCTCGTGCTCTCCATGCACGACGAAACCATGTACGCCGAGCGTGCGCTCCGCGCCGGGGCCCGCGGCTACATCATGAAGCAAGAAGCCACCGACCTCGTCATGGAGGCAAGTCGCAAGGTGCACCGCGGCGAAATCTACGTCAGCGCGATGATCAAAACACGTCTCCTCGCTGGCCTTGTCGGTGGCCGCCCG
>SKZP01000083.1 GCA_007127275.1 Planctomycetota bacterium | reverse complement strand
TGCGCAAGGTCGACGCGCGCGGCCTCGACGCGTTCGAGTCCGGCAACTACCCGCCGCTGGCCCGCGTCGGCATTGACATTGAAATGGACTGGCAGCACGTGCGCGCCGTGCCGGCGGGACCGTTCCGGGTGCGCACGGCCATGGAGCCGCATGTCTCCGCCGTGCGGCTGTTTCCGGGGATCTCCCCGCAGACGTTGCGCAACGTGCTCAGCGAGCCGCTGCGCGGGGCGGTGCTCGAAACCTACGGAGTCGGCAACGCGCCGGACAACCGCCCCGAGTTTCTCGACGTGCTGCGTGAGGCGAATGAAGCGGAGATTGTCATTGTCGCAACGACGCAGTGTCAGCGAGGCCAGGTGCGCACCCGGTACGCCGCCGGGCAGGCGCTTGCCGAGGCGGGGGTGATCAGCGGCGGTGACATGACCCCCGAGGCAGCACTGACCAAGCTCAGCTACGTGCTCGCCCACGGAGGCATCACCACCGAGCAAGCGAAGCGGCTGATGCGAACGAACCTGCGCGGCGAGCTCAACGTCCCGCACGCCGAGGCGCCCCCGGGCACGCTGGGTGAGGCCGACTTCTTTCGCGCCGTCAGCGAGGCGTTCCGCAAGATGGGTGGAATGAGTGCCGGCAACGAAATGTCCGACCTGGAATCGCGGATCTTTCCGTTGCTGTTCTGCACCGCGGCGAAATTCGGCGACTGCGAGCAATTGCAACGGTTGATGGAGCAAGGCGGCGAACTTAACGCGCCGGACTACGACGGTCGCACGTCGCTGCACATTGCGGTCTGCGAGGGAGACGGCGACACGGTCGCGTTTCTGCTCCAGCGGGGCGCCGACGTCCACGCGACCGACCGTTGGGGGCACACGCCGCTGGACGACGCGACGCGCCTCGGCCACGACGCGTTGGTGGAGATGTTACGCGAATACGCCTCCCGCAGCCGCCGCCTTCACCCACCGCGCACCCACCCGAGCTGACGCGCGAATCCCGCACCGTATTTCAAGCCTACGGGCTTGGTCCGAATGCCTGTACGTGTTGACGAAGCAAGGCGAGCCGGGCGCAAGCCCTGCGAGGCGACCCGCGTGGTTCCGTGCTTCGCCTCGCAGGGCTTGGCGCCCTGCGCTCGCCGGCTGTTGTGTGTTGCGCTTCGTTTGCTAGCCGCGCCAGCGTCTACGAGGCGTTGCGAGGAGGAGCAGCAGCGCGAGCAGCCAGAGTGTAGCCCAGCTGGCGCCTGGTGTGGTGGCGCAGCCTCGCGAGGTTTGGGGCGGCTCCACCACGGTAAGCGTGACCGTATCCGTGTCCACGCCGCCGCGGTCGTCGTCGACGGTGAGTTGGAAGGTCAGCTCGAGGCCGACTTCGTCCGGCACAATGAACGTCGGCTCGGCCTCACTCGGACTACTTAGCAACACGGTCTCACCCTCGACTTGCTCCCAGAGAAAGGTCAGCGGGTCGTCGTCCGGGTCGCTGCTGCCGGTGGCGTCTAGCGTTGCCGTCATCCCTGCATGAATGTTGCGGTCTTCGCCGGCGTCGGCCACCGGCGGATTGTTCGGCGGCAGCACCGTAACGACGACGGTGTCGCTCGCTTCGCCGCCGCGCAAGTCGTAGGCGGTGACTTCGTATTCGAGTTCGGTGATCTCCGTGACCGGAGGCGTGGTCAACGAGACGGTCGCACCGAGGGTCGACGAAAGCGGTACGCTCGGCCCGTCAATCTGATCCCACTCGTATATCAGCAGATGGCCGTCGGGGTCGGAGCCAATGGCCTCGAGCGTGGCGACCTCGCCGATCTCGTAGCGGTCCTCGCCAAGTGCGGTGACCGTGGGATCCTCGTTGGGCACGGCAAGCTCAATCTCCAGCGCCGCGAAGTGGACCTCGCCGGTTCGGCCGTCGGCGTCGCGGTCACTGATCGAGAGGGTCCAGTCCCCCTGGGCGTTGATCCCGTAAAACGGGGTCATGTCGTCGTGGAAATTCCGGGTGTCCGGAAGAATGGCAATCACGTCGGTTCGGCTGTGCGTGTCGCCAACGGTTCCTTCTTCAAGCGTAACGGTTTCGTTGTTCGGGCCGGTCAACTCAATCCAGATGTCGTTGCGGTCCTCGTGCGTGACGTATGCGTAGACGCGAGCTTGCTCGACCTCGGCCGACTCGCTGATGGTCCAGGTACGCGAAAGTCCGCTGGTCGAGCCGTCCGGAATGGGAATACCGCCAGAGGGGATGGTTTCGACGCGGCGCACGCGGTTGCGGTCCATGGGCTTGTTGCCGGCGAGCACGAAGCCGAAGTCCATGTCCGGATCCGGAATGGTTTCGGCAATGACGCGGGCGCGCCACGGGCCGACCATGGGATTCTCGACGACGGTTTTCGTGACGTTGTCGCGGCGGTTGGGACCGTTTTGCGTCCAGACGTGGGCTTGGCTGCCGGTGCCGGTGAGTCCGCTGTAGGGGTAGTGCACCGTGCCGTCGGGGGCAATCAGTTCGAGGTCGAGGTCATTGACGAGCGCAATACTCGCCCCTTGCGAGGGCCACCAGTCGAGCCAGGCGAGGGTGAAGACCAGTGGCTCGGAAGAGGAGTGCACGTCGAAGATATACTCTTCTTCGCTGCCTTGGCGGGCGAGACCGCGGATGATGTGTTCGCCGCCAGAGTCGGCGTCCATCTCGACGAAGTCGACCGCCGCCTCGACGTCCATCAACCCGAAGCCGTAGACGTAGTCCGGCCCGGCATTGTTGCCCACTTCGGTCGTGGTGCTTGCGAGCACGGCCAGGGCGATGTCGGCGGGCAGCGGCATGTTCTCGTTGCGCTGCTTGAAGTACTCGCTCAGCAGCGTGAGGCCGCCGCAGACGCCGGGACTCGACATGCTCGTGCCCGAGGTGGAGGCGTAGGTGTTGGTCGGCACGGGGCTGTAGACGTTCGAACCTTTGGCGGTAAAACGGGGTGCGAGTCGACCGTCCCCCATGGGGCCGCGGCTGGAAAAGTTGGAAATGTTTCCCGAGCCGTGCGTCGAGCCAATGATGAAGTCGTTCTGGCTTCCCTTGTCGGCACGGATGGTCGTGTTGCCGGGGCCCGAGTTGCCGGCGCTTTGCACTTGCAGCATCAACAGGTCGCGATTGTCGACGTCGTTGATCAGGGCCGTGTTGTTGTAGCCG
>SKZP01000393.1 GCA_007127275.1 Planctomycetota bacterium | reverse complement strand
TGCGTCCGCATGCCGGCGAGGTCTCGGTAATTCCTGGTTTCTCACGCCAACCAACCGCGTCGGTGGGCTCCGGTACGTCCGCAGAGGAGGGAGCAAGTAAAGAGTGCGCCTGCAGTCCCCGAGATGCGTAGCCCTGAAGTGGCCTCCCGAGAGTAGCCCAGGACGAAAGGGGAAAGGCGAAAGCCCTGGGTTCTTACGCGAGACGCCAACCGTTCCCCGTAAGGAGCTGTCAGAAAACTACTTCCGAATTTGAGCACCTGCGCTCGACAGTGCTTCGTTGTCGTCGTTTCCGCTGCTCAACGTGGCTACGGCCACGCCTCTGCTGCTCAACTTCCTCCGCCGTGCACAGCCTTTGCTCATGACGCTCAACGTTCGGAAGGGATTTCCTGACAGTTCCTAAGCGCGTTCGAGCGGGGGAGTGGGGGCATGGCCCCGCTCCCGAAACTTCATGGCTTCCGACCGCTTCCGCCGCTTCCGCCGCTTCCACCCTGGGCGACGCTCGGATGCCCCTTCAGAACTTCAAAATGCGTCGCAGGGGCTACAAGATGCGTGCGTGCGGCCGTGCGTTTACGGGAGGAAGTCTTCGCGGGAGAGGTTGAGGGCGCGCATGATGCGCTGGAATGCGGCACGGGTCATGCCACATTGTTGCGCGGCTTTGCTGACATTGCCTTGGGTACGGGTCAGCGCACGGCAAATGAATTGCTGCTGGAACCGTTCGACCGCTTTGCGCTTCGCCTCTTCGTAGTTCGTCGTGTCGTCCACCTCGAGGCTCGGCACGTTTAGTTCCGCCGGTGCCACATTCGCGCAGGTTGAGGACCTCGACGGCGACGTTCGTGGTGACGGCGACGACGACGAGGATGAGGACGGCGGCGCCGAAAGCCCGAGGTGGCTCGGCTCAATGGGCCTGCCAGCGGCAAGGATCGCGGCGCGCTGCATGGTGTTCTCCAACTCGCGCACATTGCCCGGCCAGTCGTGGTTCATCAGCGCCTGTACCGCCTCAGCTCGCATGCCGGCCTCGAAACCGATGCGAGCCAAAAAGTGCTGCGCGAGCAGCGGCACATCACTCATGCGTTCGCGCAACGACGGCACCACCACCGGCACGACCTGCAGGCGGTAGTACAAGTCTTCGCGAAAACTCTCTTCCGCGACGAGTTGCTTGAGATTTCGGTTCGTCGCCGTAATCAAGCGAAAATCCACCGGCTGCGGCTTCGAGGTGCCCACCGGCGTGACGAGCTTCTCTTGCAACACTCGCAACAGCTTGCCTTGAAACGGCGCCGGCATGGACGCCACTTCGTCGAGAAACACCGTGCCGCCGTCCACTTCGCGAAACAATCCCTGCCGGGCCTCGGTGGCCCCGGTGAACGCCCCTTTCTTGTGGCCGAAGAGTTCCGACTCCAGCAGCGACTCCGGCATGGCGGCGGTATTCACGGCGAGGAACGGCTTGTCGGCCCGCGAACTGCGACGGTGAATGGCTCGGGCGACAAGCTCCTTGCCGGTGCCGGATTCTCCCTCGATCAGTACGGCCGCGTCGCTCGGCGCCACCTGCTCAATCAACTCGAGCAACTCCCGCATCGCCTGGCTCTCACCGACGAGTTGCGGTATGTCGCCCGACTCGGCAGCCTGCGCGGCGAGGGTGCGAATCTCTTCCTCGAGATGCGCCTCGGCGGCGTGCCGGCGGATGGCGGCGACCAACTCGGCGTTGCCGAACGGCTTGGCGAGAAAGTGGCTCGCCCCTTGCTGCATTGCCGAGACCGCGAGGTCAATGGTGCCAAAGCCGGTGATCAGGATGACGCGTGTTTGCGGCAACTCCTCCCGCACTGCGGTGAGCAACTCCATGCCGTTGCGCCCCGGCATCATGATGTCGGAGACGACAAGGTGCGGCCGCCAGTCGCGGCAAAGGCGTAACGCCTCGTCGCCTCGGTCGGCGGCGCGCACCTGCGCTCCCGTGGAGCCGGCGAGCGTTTTTAAGCCGAGCAACACATCCGCCTGGTCGTCGACGACCAGCACGCGCACGTTCTCGAGCGAGACCGCCGACAAATCCAAAGCCTCCGCCGTTGCCGGTTCCGCGGGTATTTGGGGGTGGGTTCGCTCGCTCATGTTTCCGTCCTGCTCGGCGTGGTGGTAGCGGTCAAGGGGCGCATGGAGCCGGTGTTCGGGCGTACCTTGCGCGGCAGCTCCATTCGAAAGCGCGTCCGCCCCGGTGCGGACTCTACAAGCTCCAAGCGGCCGCCGTGGGCGGACACAATCTGCCGCGAGGTCGGCAAGCCAAGGCCCGTGCCAATCCCCGGCGGCTTCGTGGAGTAAAACGGTTTGAAAATCTCGCCGCGCGCATGCTCCGGAATTCCGGGCCCCGTGTCGACGACCTCCACAACGATCGACTCCCGCGTATCCTCCGTCGCAAGCGTCACCGTCATGGCGACCGCCTCGCTGGCCTCGCCGGCTTGTATGGCGTTGACCAACAGGTTCGTCAGCACTTGCCGCAGTTGCTGCGGCTCCGCCTCGATTTCGGAGTGCCGCGCCTTGAGCGCCAGGTGCAACGTTACCCCGGCGCGGCGAGCGAGTGGCTCGAGAAACTCCGCCAGGTCCTCGGCAAGCTCGTGCAGGTCGAAGCGTTCCACCTCCGGCGGCGCGTTCGTCGACGACTCCAGCAGGGTGCGGATGGCCGTCGCGCAGTTTTCGGTATTGCGGCGGATCACCCCCGCGTAGTCGAGCCACTGCGAGCCCTCGGGCAACTGCTCCTCGAGCATCTGCGCGAACATGGCAATGGCCGCGAGCGGATTGTTCAACTCGTGCGCGACCACCGCCGCCATCTTGCCGACCACCGCCATGCGCTCCTGATGCGCCTGCACCTCGCTTTGGCGCACCCGTTCGGTGACGTCGCGGCTGACGTAGACGCGCTCGGCCTGCCCGGCGGCGTCCGGCGTCGTACTCAAGGCGGTCACCTGGACTTCGTAGATGCGCTGCCCCACTTGCACCACGCAGGGCTCTCCCCGCTTGAACCAAGTGGCGAGACAGTCGCGACAGGACTGCGGGTCGTCGTCTCGCTCCAGGCAGCGCAGTTTCGCGGTCTCGGCGGGCTTCTTCAGCGCCTCGAGGACCATCTTCGCCGGCTGATTGGCCAGCGTGACGTTCCCC
>SKZP01000062.1 GCA_007127275.1 Planctomycetota bacterium | reverse complement strand
CATCCTCGGCAACGCGTACTGCGCGGCCGGGGTGGAAACTCGACTGTCCGCGGGTGCCCGCCGCTCCGGGGGCGGCGACGGCGACGACGCCGCGGGTGCCCGCCGGAAACGCCTCCGCCGGCGCATCCGCCTGGCCAACGAGCATCACCACCGGTTGAAGCCCCTCCTCGCGAGCCTGCTGCCGCGACACCATCCGCAGCACACCCGCCTCCTGCAGCGTGCGCAACAACACCCGCAACAGCGGCTCCCGCGCCTGCGGCCCGAGCACGACCACCGGCACCGGTTCCACGCTAGGCAACGAAAGCGTCACCGCGTCGTCGGCCGGCCGGGCGTCCCGTGCGACTTCAGCCGCATCCGCCGTCGAGGCGGCGGCGTCGGTGGCGGGGCGCAATGCCACGGTAAGCCGCCACGTTCCCGTGGCCCCGTCGCGCTCCGCCCCGGCCGGCGGCACCTCCGGCAGTGGCACGGTAAGCCTCGCACGCCGACGCTCGCTCGGCACGGCAAGCGGCGTGACCCCAGCAAGCGGCGGCTCGCTGACCAACTCGAAGCGCGGCTTGCTCTCGGGCTCGTTCGCCGCGGAGGAAACCGCCACGTCGACGGCTAGCTCGCGCGGCGCCGTCGGGTCGTCGACGCGTACGTCGGTGATCGCCGCGTTGATGGGCGGCTCGGCAAGCGGCGGCCGCCATGCCGTGGCGACCAGTCCCGCCACCGGCGGCGGTGCACCGGGGCCGAGGCGCCAGCGTGCCTCCCCGAAAGCTCCGGCCAACGGCTCCCACGGCTCGGGCAAGCGTTGTCCGTCGGAGAGTACGAGCCAGTGCACCGCGTCGCGCCGCTCGGCGAGGTGCCGTTGTCTGGCGTCAGCGTCGTCGTCGGCCTCGTTGGCGTGCGCATGAACGTCACTAAGCCGAGCCGCTTCCTGCACGAGCGTGGCCTCGAGCTGCCGTCGCGCTGCGTTTGCCACCGCTGGCCAGTCCGGCACCGCCGTCGCTTCCTCGAGCGGATACACGGGCTTGATCTCGCTCAGCTGCGCGGCAATCCCGCCGCCGTCGAGCGCCTCCAAGGAGCGGACGAAGACGCCGTCCGGCTCTTGCCACGCAAGCGTCAACGTCCCACCGGGCGGAGCCGCACCGCCGGCGACCTCGTCGCGCAGGGCCGTCAACCGCGACGCCGTCCAGTCGCGCACGTCCGGCACCGCCCACCCCTCGGCCCAGGCGCTCGGCGACGTGTCGAGCAGCACAACCACATGTCGCGGCGGCGACGTCGACTTTTCGTCCGGCACTGGGGGCTGCGCCGCAAGGCCGCCCGCCGCATACGCAAGCATCCCGGCGGTGCCCAGCGCCAACAGCAGCGAAACGAGCCAGCGCGCCCACGGTCGCTGCGACCGCTGCTCGACCACGCGCCGCCAGATGGCCACATACGACACCGTCAACCGCGGGCGCCGCTTCAGCCACACATAAAGTGCCAGAATCGCCAGCGCGACGACTCCGCCGACAACCGCAGGCAACATCCAAGGCTCCATCAAGTTCGCATTCCGTAAGGCCGTTACGTGTCGGTGGTGACCGGCGCGCAAGGGCCGCCGGCGTGGTTTCTGCTACGCAGTGAGTCGTGGCGTCGCGACCACCGCACCGGGGAACGCCCGGCGCATACCCGAGGTGCTGGAACGGGTGCGACCCGTTCGTGACCGTGACCGCCGGCCGCGCACTGCGGCTCCCCTACTGGAACGCTTGAAACAACAACGTGGCGAAAGTTGTGACAGGAGTTGTTTCGCGCAGATCCTCCAGTGCTCGCGAGGCGGTGGCGAGCGTCGCCATCAGTTGGTCATACAGGGCCGGATCCTTGACCAAGCGCCCAAGGGAACCTTCGCCGCGGTCCATGTCGTGGGTGATGTTGCGGATGTTGCGCAACGTCCCTGCCATGTCGGGCATGGCCTCGTCGGCTTGCGCAATAATGTTGCGCAGGTGGTTGCGCGCCTCTTCGTCGTTGATCAGCAACCCGGCGACGCCTTTGCCCTCGCGCAAGTCGCTCGAAATGGAACGAAAGTCTTCCGTGGCCAAGGCAAAGTCGTCGGAAATCTTCTCCGCATTCTCGAACACCGTGCGCACGTTTTGGGCAAGCGTTTGGTCGGTGAGCATCATGGGCAGCAGCCCCTCGCCGGTTTCGACCGTTTGCACGAGGTCGGTAATCTTGTCCACCCCGTCACCAATGTTTCGCAGCGTCGTTCGCGACGTATCCATCAGCGCCTCGACGTTGTCCGCGAATGAAGGGTCGCTGATCATCCGGCCGAGGATCCCCGCGTCAGTGCTGCTCAGGTTTTGCGCAATCTGATGAATCTCCAGCGTGACGTCGTCGATCTTGACCAAAATCTCGTTGATTTGTTCCGAGGCCTTCGCCGCCTCCGCAAACGGGTCCGGCAACGACTCGCCAATCAGCCGCTCCCTCATGTCGACAAGCGGGGCGCGTGAGTCAGGCTGGTCGTGGATGGAAACAAAGCCTGCTCCGAAAACGGTTTGGCGGATCTCAATGCGGTAGTTTTGCCGAATGCGAACGTCGCCGTCGACCTCCGCGCTGACGACGAGACGGTTCGTGTCCGGGTCGCGGGTAATTCGGTTGACGCTGCCGACATCTTGACCGTTGAGCCAGACGGGCATTCCAGAGGCGAGTCCGGAGACGTCGTCAAAAACGATCTCGATTTGTTGCGTCTCGCGGCCGAACTGAAACGTATCCGCCGCAAGCACCAACGCAAGGGCGAAGAAGCCGGCGAGCGAGACGAAGAACATCAAGCCGACGTAGATTTCGCGTTTGCCCATGACTGAGTAACACCGGCAAGCGGGGGAAGCCGAGGATTCGAGGAGGTCCACGCAGGGAAGAAAACCGACCCAGCGACACAGCACAGGCATGCACGCTCGCGCCCGCATGGCAACGCAAAGCGTAGCCAATCCCCGAGGCGAAGGCAACGCTACTCGCCACGACCCGTGCATCCCGCAGCCGGGGAAGTCGGGCACAAGCTCACGGGCTGCCGCCCGCGGCTCCGTTGCCAAGCATGTGATGCCGCGAGGCTGTGCCCCGAGCGCTCGGCGCGGCCTCGCGGCGACGAGGCTGTGGCCGAACAAGAAAATCTTCGACCACGCACGAATT
>SKZP01000682.1 GCA_007127275.1 Planctomycetota bacterium | reverse complement strand
GGGGTTGCTCGAAACCGTGCGCTCCCGCGTCCAGGCGGTGCGTTTCCGCCCGTTGCCCGCAGCAGCCTTGCGCGAAAGCTACGAGGTCCGCTACTCGCAGGACGACGACGGCGCCGCCGCCCGACTCGACGAGGCCACCTTTGCCGCCCTTGCCCCACTTGCCCAGGGCTCGCCCGGCATCCTGCACGAGCTTGTGCGGGAAGAGTTCGCCGCGGTGCGCGAGTTCCTGGTTGAGCATGTCGTCGACAAGCCCCCGGTGCAGCCGGTCGACGCCGCCGAGGGCTTGCGCGCCCTCGTGGAGAAGAAGAGCGACGCCACCCAGGAGCCGCAGCGCCAACGGCTGCTGCACGCCCTCGGCCAAACGCTGATTTGGTGGCGCGACGCCCTCGTTGCCGGTCAACTCTCCGCGGCCGAGCCGCTCGACCCCGCCACCCAGGCACGGACGCGCCGGCGCTTGGCAGAGACAGAACTCCCGGCCCTGCTGGAGCGCATGGACGCGCAGTTCGACCTCGTCGGCGACTTGCTGGGCAATCTCAACCTCAAACTCTGGACGTTGCGCCTGATGGATCTCGCCCCCATGCGCGGCTAGGCTCGCCGACGAGCCGAGGGTTGAGCCGCGAGGCCGCGCCGAGTGTGCCGCGTTGCGGGCCTCGGCAAACGGTGCGTAGCTCACCTCGCCGCGAACGAGCGACAAACCGACGTCACCCGCTCGGCGAGACCCGCCGAAACCCGCCCCGGTGGTTTCGCCGGTTCCGCGAGGTGCTATGATCCCGCGGCGTCACCTCTTTTGGGCTTTACGCCGCAAGAAACGGCCGCATCCATCTCCCTTTGCGGCACGGCCTCGGCGGGCAGCACGGCATCATGAACGAGGCAGCGCGAGACGGCGCCGCCGGCGAGGCGAAAGACTCACCGCCGGAGACCCGCACGAGCAATGCGGTATTGACCGAGGATGTGCGCAAGCTGGTGCTGCGCCTCGGTCTGCCGGTGATGATTGGCTTCGTCTTCGCGACGCTGTTGAGCATGGCGGACCGCTTCTTCGTCTCGCTCCTTCCCGCTGGCGAGACGGCACTTGCGGCGGTTGGCTGCGCCTTCGCCCTGGACCTGATTGTCATTGCGCTTGGCTCCGGCTTGAGCCAAGGCACGGCAAGCAGCGTCGCCCGCCAGATCGGCGCGGGGCACTACGACCGCGCGCGGCGTGCCGGCGCCCAGGCGTTGCTGATTGCGCTGCTGCTCGCCGTGCTGCTCGCGGCGGGCTCCTTCCTGGCCGCACCGTTGATGGGGTTGATTGCGGCCACGCCGCAGGTGCACGTCGCGGCGACCGAATACGCCACGGTAATGATGCTCGGCGCGGCCGGCTGGCTGGCCATTTCGGCCTTCTCCGGCATCCTCCGCGGGGAGGGGGATACGAAGACGCCGATGAAGGCCAACCTGCTGGCCATTGTGCTGAACCTGATACTCAATCCGCTGTTCATCTTCGACTTCGGCTTGGGCCTCGGCGTGTTCGGCGCCGCACTCGCGACGGTGGTCGCACGGATGCTCGCAGCGGCTCTCTTGCTGCTGCATCTGACCCGCTCCTCGAAAACTTCGCTCGGGCGCGGTGTTTTCCTGCTGCGGGTGAACGGCCCGTTGGTTCGCGACATTCTCAAGGTCTCGCTCCCTTCCAGTTGCGTCACCCTCTTCGCCGCGGTCAATCTGCTCGTGGTGCTTTGGTTGCTCGGCGACATTGCCGGCGAGGTCGGTCAAGCGGCGTTCCTGATTGGCTACCTGTTCGACCAATTCGCATTCTTGCCGGTGATTGGACTCGCCGTGGGGCTCACCACCGTGGTCGGGCAGAATCACGGCGCGGGGCTGTATGCGAGGGAGCGCGCCGCCATTCGCTGGTGCGCGACCTACGCCGTGGCCATATGCCTCGGCTGGTTGATTGTCTACCTCGTCGCGGCGCCGTGGCTCGTCGGCATATACACCACCGGCGAGGTCCCCGCGGCGGTACATTCTACGGCTACGGAATTCTTGCGGATCAACGCATTCTCGCTGCCCTTCATCGCCGTGATGGCGACGGTCTCCGCCACCTTCAGCGGCCGCGGCCGCGGCATGCCGGGGTTGTTGCTGCAGGCGCTGCGCATGTTCGGCATTGGCTTGCCGCTGTTTTTCGCGCTGCAGCCGTGGGGGTTGCCGTGGTTCTGGCTCGCCCTGCCCATTTCCGCGCTGCTCGGTGCCGCCGTCTCCGTGCTCTGGTTGCGGGCAACACTTGCCGCCGACCCGCGCGAGATGGCGGCCGAGGAAATGGCCGAGGAAGATGCCGGACTCTCCCCCGCTGCGGACGAGCCGGCGCAGGATGAGCGAACGGCCAGCGGCCGTCTGCTGCTTCCGTCGACGGAGTTGCCTCACCGCACGGTGTGAACGGACGGGATGCGCGGCCACTCGCAGGCGTCCCGTACATCAACAGCGTCGGCGGGGCGCGTCGGGCAGACTAAGCAGGCGCGGCTACGAGCAGCGTCGCGGGTTGGGACCCGGAGTGGTGATCCTGCGGAGCGGTAAGCTGCACGTGGTGGTAAAGCACGGCTGCCGGCAGCACGACGCAGGTGCCGAAACGCAGCCACGTGCTGCCCTGGGGCCCGTCGAGTCGCACCGCTCGCCCCCCGACGTGGTGCACAACCGCGAGGCGCTCTCCTTTCAGCGTCGCGCCTGCCGTGGCCTCGGCAAGCACCAAGCGCGTGAGCCGTACGGGACCCTCGCCAATCAGGGTCTCCTGCGCCTCGAGCCCGTCCACCTCGAGAGGCGCGCCGACGGTCGCCGGCGGCTCCGCCTCGGCAAGCGGCGTCAACTCGGCGGGCTTGACCTCGACCGGCTCGGGCCCCGCGGCGCGTACTTGGTAGCAGACGAGGCCCGGACCGAGGGTGTACGGCTCTCCACGGTACCCGGCGACCACCTCGCCCGGCTTGACCGGATGCGCAACGACGCCGTCGACCCCGGGGCGAACAATCCCGGAACGAATCAGCGCATCCGACGGGCCGTTCAACAACACCCAGGCAACGACAATTTCGCGGCCTTGCTCGGCTCCCTCGGGCAAGTGAGCGAGCACCGGTGTCGAACGGGCCGTAGCGACGAAGGCAACGTCCAGCGGCAACCGCGGCTCC
>SKZP01000345.1 GCA_007127275.1 Planctomycetota bacterium | reverse complement strand
CCAATGCTCGTCGGGCCAATCCAAATGAGCGAAAGTCGTGACGGTTCCCGAGCGCAACGGGCATTGGCCTTACATGTTTGCAATTGCGCGACGCGCTTTGCAATGGTGCCAGGTGCGGGTGCCGGGCACGGACAGAAAAGCGTGTCCGTCCCTGTCGTTTCAAGCGTCGGTGCCGCCGCAAGGTTCAGAAAAAATTTGCGTGTACTTGGTTGATGCCGAGAGTTTCCAACGGGATCCTACAAATTCGTTGGGTGGTGTAAGTTGCGCGCGGGCTGGCCAACGGTTCGTGTTGCCGCGCAAACGCCGACACGCCGTGGTACGACTCGCAGGGTCGGATACGGATTTGATCGCGCCTACCGTGCATTCATGTCGACAAACCACACGAGGGGGCCGCATCGCCGCTCGCTTCACTCGCCAGCGTCCTGGGCCAAGCGCTTGCGTTGGGCGGCAAGCCACTCAATCCCGGAAACAATGTGGTGGGAACTGGTTTGCACGTAGCGCTGGGGAATCTCCAGCAGACGCGACGGGTCCCGGGCAATCGGCGTGAGTTGGTCGGCGCCGGGAAGGGATGCGAAGCGCGCCGCGTGGGGGATGACGGTCGGATCCCGCGTGTCGTTTGCGCGCTCGGCGTGGGGAAACAGCAACACTTCGATCCCCGCGGTGCGGTCGAGATCGGCGACGTGTTCGAAACCGAGCGGGCCCCACGAACCGGCGAGCTTGCGCCGGCCGAGGTTCGCGTAGCCGGCGTGTTCGAGTTGTACGTCGAGCGTGCTCCCTTCGCCGACGGTGCTCAATTCCTCGCCGTAGTACGCGAGGTATAGGGCCCGTAGGCGCCGATCTCCGGCGACGCGTTCGCGCACCGCGGCGAGCCGCTCGCGTAGCCGCTTGCGCAGTGCCGTTGCGGCCTCATCCTCGCCGGTGGCGCGACCGAGCAACTCGAGATTCCGAAAAATGGCCTCGAGCGAGTCGGGGGCCTGCAGGGTCAGCACCGGAATGCCGGCGTCACGCATCCGTTCGCGAAAACCGGCTTCCGTAAAGCTGCCCACGACCACGAGATCCGGCTGCCAGCGCACAATCTCGTCCGACTGCTCGGCGACGAAACGAACGTGCCGCGTTGCCGGGATGTCGAGAAGTGCCTCGCGGGCGAACGACCAGCGGCTCACCGCGGCGTTGTGCGTCACTGCCCACAACCGCGTCACGTCGACAAGCTCGACGAGCATCTCGTCCGCCGAGGGTACGCACGAAACAATCCGCACCGGCCGCGCCGCCACGACAACGTCGCCCACCGACGTTTCCACCGTGCGCGGAAAGTCCCCGCTTCCGCCGTGCGCTTCGTTCCTCACCTGCGAAGTCGCCGATGGCGCGGCCGACTCGTCCGTGCGGGTGGTCACTACGGTCAATACGAGCAGGGCAGCCATTGCCGTGACCGGCACAGCGACCCACCACAACAGGGCGCCGCGCCAAGCCTCCCGAGTGCTTACGGTTTTCGTTGACGAAGGATGCGTCATAGTCGAAGCAACGCGGCCTGGCCCCCTCGACGGGGAGAGCAACGGCGAGCGGCCCGAATCTCCACGAAAACGGGGATTCGGGCCGCTTGCATACTCACGTACCGTACGCTCGAGATCCGAACGGGTGGCGTTCTCTCAAACGCGCGTTACCGCACCTCGACGGTATCCGGCATAGGCTCGGCATACCAATCCACGAGGACCGCTTCGTCCCATTCGAGGTAGATATGGATCGTGCGGTCGCCGAAGCGCACGTCGTAGCGCCAGTATTCGCGGCCGATGTCGGTGCGGATGTTGTCCGGGTCGCGCAACTCGCGTTCGTAGTACTCGACCTCGTCCCGTGAGGCCTCCGGGTTGACCGCGTCGGCGAGGATGTCCCAGGCGGCGAGGCGCGAATGAAACTCCTCGCGGCGCAGCTTGGTTCGCGGCGTCTCGCGGGACATGGCGAACTGCCGGTCGGACAGCAGCAGATGCATGCGCGCGGCCTGTACCGGCCACGTGCGAACGAAGTTGCGCAATCCCGAGGCGGACATTCCCCGTTCGAGGACGCGGTCCAACGCCCGCTCAAGGCGCGAGCACTCCGCAAGGATCGCTTCGTCGCGCTGCCACTGCTGATCCGAGTAGGTGCTGAAGTTCTGCAGCTCGTCGTTAAGCATGGTCAGCAGCATGTGCGTGTATCCGCGACCGTTGAAACGCTTCAGCACGTACACCTCGCTGAAGCCGTAGCGAATCGGCTCCCTCGACCATTCCTCGTCGGGAAAGCGCCGGCGAATCTCCTCGAGTTCCATCCCCGGCTCGAGCATGACGTGCAAATCCAAGCGCGCGTCGGCGCCGATCTCCCGCAGGTAGAGGTCGCGCAAGTAGTCGTTCGTTTGCTCGAAGTAGCCCAGGCGCTCGACGTTGTCCATCAACGTGAGTGCATTGCGGTAATACTGCTCGCGTGGCCATACCTTGCTTGGCAACTCCCCCGGTGGAGGCGGGTCACCGAAGTCGAGCGCCGCGACCTGAGCCGGACGGTTCACCTCTTCGGTCTCCGCCGGCTCGTGCTTGTCGGAGGAGCCGCAGCCCGATGCCGGGCCTGCGAGCAGAACGAGAGCGGTCGCGAGTGGCGCAACCATGCTTCCCAGCCGATTTCGAGTCGTCGTCGTCATCCTTCGAATCCTCAGTCGATCGATCGACGTTGCGTCGCCTCACGCCGAGCCGAGGCCGGGCGCATCACCTGGCAACGGTTTCGAGCGAGGGTACACGGGGGACGAACGCGAGGGAGGGAGCTGGGGGATAAGGTACCCGCCGAGCGAACGAAGGGGATGCACTGCGCGCCGCGGGCGAGACGGCAGTGTAGCACGCCGACCCCTGACGGGGAAGAGCGCGTCAACGGAGGCACGCATCCCGCAGGTGGGCATTGTAAATGTCCCAAGCCCACGGGCTGCGGCCCGTGGGCCCGACCCACAGTTGGACCCACGGGCGTGGCCGTGGCTCCCGGGGCTTTTCCGGATTCCGAACGTTTACGGGTCGAATTTCGGAGGTCGACCCGCGGACCGCATCCCGCGGGCGTGGTCCAGTGATCCCCACCGGCGGTTGGACGGGCTCCACCCGCCCGATCCGTCCCGCCGGCGGCGCTCGACGGCGCGCATTTCCGCAT
>SKZP01000412.1 GCA_007127275.1 Planctomycetota bacterium | reverse complement strand
GGTCCCATTCGACAAGGGGTTCAGGTTTCCCGGATTTGCGGGTCGTGACGTTTCGCCGTGCGGCGTGGCCGAGCACGTCTGTTTGAAACGGCGTGGTTCACTCTGCTTCGAAACGGAACTGACGCTCGGGAATGTCGCGCACCGCGGTAAGCGCGTCGAAGTCGACTTCGGGCTCTTCACCTTCCTCCGTCTCGGTCCGTCGCAGGGCGTCGGCGAGCGCGTGCGCGTGGGTGCGCATCAACTCGCGTTCGTAAAGAGTCATTGTGCGCAGCGCCTCTGCGAGGGAGTCCGCATCGTGGGCCCGGTGTTCTTGCGGCAGTGCCTCGCGCAATACGGTGCGCAACGCGTTCAGACTCGGTACGTCGTCGTCGTCGAGGACGTCAGGCTCAACCTCGCTGACGGACGGGTCGAGCTTGTTGTGGGACCATCGGCGCTCGAGGTTAACCGTGCCCTCGAAGCCGCCGTCGACCACCCGCCACCGACCGCGTTGCAACGAATTGACCGTCTCCTGGGGCTCGACCTCCGCCTCGAGCATTAGGGCAAGCGGCCAGTGACGCTCCGCGTCGAAGGTCAGCGTGCCACGAAGGGTAGCCGCATACGTGTTGCGGCGGGCACGCACCGTCACCGGCAACTTTACTTCGGCGGTCCGCGTTGCCCCACGCGTGTCGTCGGCGTCTTGCAATGCAATTTCGGCGGCGCCGAAGCGTATTCCACCTTCTTGCTCCTCAAGGTCGTCCGCACCCACGCGCTTGATGCCGAGCAAGTCGTGTACCTTTGCTGCCGAAAGCTGTCGCTGCGGCGCGTCGGCGGACAACTCACCAAGCTCTGAAACCTGCGGGATCGAAGCGGCCGGGGGGCGTTGCGCAAATCGTTGTCGGGCCTCTCGTTGCATTCGTTCGCTCAACGCGGGCCCCGCATGCACACCGTATTGCGGCTGAACACCTTCCGCGACGCGCACCAGATACGGAAAGTGCTTCGGTGGAGCCAGCCAGAGAATTGACGGGTCGGGCTCGGGCCAGCCACCACCGCCCCGGCTCCGACGAAACTCGCGACCGCCCAACCCGGGTGGCCGCCCCCCACCGATCCAACGTCGCGCAACGAGTTGTTGCTCGACCAGGTCGCGCTCCCCCTCGTTGGCGAGGCTTAGCTCGACAAGCTCCCCTTGCTTGCGACCCAGCGCAATGCTGCGTTGCTGCCAGCCGTGTTGAACACGGGAGCGCAGGTGGATCTCCCACGTTTGCTCTTCGTTGCGAGCTGTCGTTTCCACCTCGAGGGAAAAGACGAGTCGCTCGCGCCACGCCTCCTTTTCCTCGACGGGTGCCGAGCCTTCCCTGTTGCTGTCGTTCTTCTTGCCCAACCGGCCGTCGGCGGTAAGGGGTTCGGCAGAAAGGAGCGCGGCGTACAAGCCACCCATTACCGCCACCGCCACGCAAACTCCGCAGTGCCGCCTACAAGTCAATGAAGCCTTGCCCATTCAAGATACCTTTCGTGTGAAAAACAAACCGGCTGAGGTCTGAGCGTATCGAATCTCCGTGCGCTCGTCCACTTGCCTACCGCGCACCCGCAGACGGGGAAGCCGGGCACAGGCCCACGGTCTGCGGGCTGCGGGCTGAGTTCTGGGTTCTGGGTTCTGGGTACTGGGTTCTGGGTTCCCATACTCGGTGACGCACACCCAAGGGCCCCGTCAGCGATGCGCCTCGCCCATGGAAAGAGTTGCGCCGTTTACTTGTATTTTCCTTTGCGGCGGGATTGAGCGTAGGAGCGCGAGTGCATGGCCTTGCCGAGCTTTGCGTCGTACATACCGGCCTCGACTTGTTGCTGCGTGTTTTCCAGCTCGGCAAGCTCGTCGGCGAACTTTTCGCGCATTTCGGGCATGGCGCTGATCTTGCGGAACGTGTCGAGAAGCGTGTTGCTGCAAGCTTGCAGGTCGCCTTTTTCCGCTTGTTGGCGCGCGAGGCGCTGTGCTTGCGCAATCTGCAACAGCGCCATGTCTTCGAGCACCTTTGCCGCGCGTTCTTGCTTTTCGCACGCCTCCGCCTCGGCGATCGACTTCGAGATCGTGAGTTGCTGTTGCTGCTGCTCGAGCTGCGGCTGCAGGCGCCGGTAGCTTGCTTGCGCCGTGGCGACCTGGAACGGCCCGGTCTCGTGCACCGCCGGCAACACGAGCTCGGCGACCAGCACCTTCTGTTCCGCTTCGTAGGCGTCGCCGAGCTTGAACCGGAAGGTGCCGCCCCCGTCGTTCGGATCCGGCGCGGCAAGCTCCTCACGCGGGTAGTCGTTGAGCACGCCGGTGATGGCGACACCAGGGGCGAGCGTCAAGTCGAGGGTGATTTCCTGCGCGACGAGGGTGAGCAACTCGCCGAGTTCCTCCTGAAAGATCGCCGGCGCTTGGTCGGGATTCTCGATGTAGAAGAAGTTTCCGCCGCCGGCGTCGGCCATGGCGCGCAGCAGCTCCTCGTTGAAGTCGTCCCCGACGCCGATCGTCGTGGTGGCGACGCCGCCGTCCTTGAATTGGCGGCTCATCGCTTCGAGTTGGCCCGTGTCGGTGATGCCCATGTTGGCGAGGCCGTCGGTGAGCAAGAGCACGCGGTTGATCTGCTGCGGCTCGAGCGCCTGGCGCACGAGTTCCTCGCCGCGCTGGTGGCCGCCGGAGAGGTTGGTCGTGCCCCGTGCGAAGAGTTGGTTGATGCGCTGCTTGATCGCGTCCTTGTTGGCCACCGGTGTGGGCTTGATCAGCGTGTCGACCATGTCGTCGTAGGCGACGACGGCGAGGCGGTCGCGCGCATCCAGGATGTCGACGACGAGGTGCGCGGCGCGCTTGACAAAGTCAATCTTGTCGCCGTTCATCGAGCCGGAGCGGTCGATGACCATGGCGAGGTTGAGCGGCGCGCGTTGCGCCTTTTCCTCAGGTGGCCGTGACGGCGCCTCGACGGTAAGGTGGAAGACGACTTTGTGCGTGCGCCCCTTGGGGGTCAACTCGTAGTCGAAGCGGGGGACAATCTCGAGCATGGTGCTAGCGCCTTCTGTAGATGTTGACGTCAGGCTCGTTGGAGCGGCGACCAACGTGTTCGCCGGTACAGTGTATCACGTCGAAACGACACCTCGCGTCACGGCCGCCGCCAACTGGTGGAGTGGCCGGTCCGGTTCC
>SKZP01000538.1 GCA_007127275.1 Planctomycetota bacterium | reverse complement strand
TCGCCTCGCTCGACATGATCTCGTAGGCGAGCAACGCGGCGAGCTGGCTGTTGCGTGAGTGAAGCGCCGCATCGGTGGTGCCGATGTCGGTCTGCAGGATCAGCGTGATCGCGATCGCGACGATGACCAGCGTGACCGCGCATTCGATTAGCGTGACGCCGCGGCGGCGACGGGCGGGGCTTGCCGGCAGGCGGGGGCCGGGGGAGCGAGCCCTAGTCATAGTCGATCACCTCTTCGAACTCGACGTAGCCTTCGTGGTAGGTGACGCGCCCGGTCAGCGCGTTGAGCTCGACCGAAAACTGCTCGTCGTCGTTGTGCCGATTGATCAGATGGACAATATGACCGGAGGCGGTCCCCATCGGCGTGATCTCGATGTGGATTTCGCCGCGGGTGCGCTTCGCCCCTTCGCCGAACTGGATGTCCTCGAACTCGACGCCGTCGGGAAGCTCGTTGGGCAAGTAGACGATGCGAGTATCCTCGTCGCGGGTACGCGTTTGTTCATAGCGCTCGTCGACGGTGCGCGGCACGAGCAACCAGTAGGCGTTTTCGTCGAGGTCGTAGACCACGGCGAAGTTTACGCCGGTGGCCGCCGCCTCGCTGCGCGCGTACTGCAGGAGGTTGCCGATGTTGTTCGCGGCACCACGGAGCCGCTCGTGCGGAATGAGAACACTGACGTTCACCGCGACGATCGTCATCGCAATCCCGAGGATCAGGACGACGATCGCCAGTTCGACGAGGGTGAAACCGCGGTGTACGTGGCAGCGCAAACGCATGGGAGGTGCCTCGAATCCGACGTCGAACGAAGAGGTGGCGTGCGGGGCCGCTTGCCCGATCAATCTCGTTGGGGCGGGTGGGACATGCGAATGTCTTCGTCGTAGACCTCTTCGCCCCCTTCGCGCCCGTTGCGGCCGTAGCAAATGAGCGTGAAATACCCGGCGTTCTCGTCATCGACGACGTATTCGTAGGGATGGCCCCACGGGTTGTCCGGGATGTTGCGCAACGGGGGCTCCCAGCGGCCCTGCCACTCTTGGGGTCCTTCGATCAGATCCTCGAGCGTGCCCGGCAGCGTCGGTCGAATGCCGCGCTGGTCGCACAGCCTGGAGTAGCGCTGAATCGCCTGATAGATCTGCTCCATTTGCGCCTCGCGCTGGGCCTGACGTGCCGAGTCGACCTCGCCACCGACCGCGAACAGCACGACCGTGGCGAGCAGGCCGAGAATCACGACGACGACCATCAACTCGACCAGCGAAAAACCGGCCCGTCGCGTGCGTGCCGGGATCGTTTTGCGAAGCGTCCCCATCTTCCTTCTCCTTGACGTTGCGGTGCCGGCTCCCACCGGCATCTTCCGTTGACTGGCGTGACCGTGTGTCACCGACATGCCGTTCTAGGCGCCGACCGACTGCGAAATCTGAAGCATCGGCAACAAGACACTCAAGACAATCACCGCGACGACAAGCGCCATCACGACGATTAGCGCCGGCTCGAGCATCGAGGTGAATTTTTGCGTCGCAAGCTCCACCTCCTCCTCGTAGGCGGTGCCGATCCGATCCAGCAGGTCCTCGAGTTGGCCCGACTGCTCGCCGATCGCGATCATGTAGCCGACCACCGGTGGAAAGACGCCGGACTTTTTCATCGGCGTGGCGATGTCGGTCCCTTCGAGGATGCGGCCGTGGACCTGCTCCAGCGTATCGGCGAGCACCTGGTTCTGCACGACGGTTCGCACAATCCGCAGGCACTCCAGCGCCGGCAGGCCCGACTTGAGCAGCGTGGAAAAGGTCATCGCGAAGCGACTCACCGCGACCTTGCGGAACAAGTCCCCGAACAGCGGGATCACAAGGAGGAACTTGTGCCACATGCGCCGGCCGGCCTCGCTGGACGTCCAACTCTTCCAAAGGCTGTAGATGCCAATCACGGCGAACGGGATCGTCCACCAGTAGGCGACGAAGCTGTCGGAGATGCCAATCACCAACAGCGTCAACGGCGGCAGCTCCTGGCCGAGGTCGGTCAGCATCCCCGCAATATCCGGCACGATAAAGACCATCAAGAAGGTGACGACGCCGAAGGCGACGAGCACCATGATCGCCGGGTAGGCCAACGCGGCGGTGATGCGCCCGCGCAGTCGGGTCTGCGACTGCAGGTAGTCGGCAAGCCGGCTGAGCACCTCGTCGAGTGTCCCGGAGGCCTCGCCGGCCTTGACCATGTTCACGTACAGTGGACTAAACGCCTTGGGATGCCGGGCAAGCGCCTCGTGAAAGGCAATCCCCTGAATGACGGAATCCTTGACCTGGCGCATGATCTGCTCGAAGCGCCCCCCCTTGACCTGCTCAATCAGCGCCTGCAGTGCCTGGGCGAGGGGAATCCCCGCGGCGAGCAGCGTGGCAAGCTGGCGGGTGATCGAGCTGACGTCGGCGGACTTGACGCCGGTAAACGGCATCGGCACGGAGAAGCCGCGGGAGCCCTTTTCCCCGTCGGAAACCGGTCGGAGGTCGGTGACGAACAGTCGCTGGCGCCGCAGCTTCTCGCGTGCCTCGCGCGGCGAGTCCGCATCGATCAAGCTTTTTGCGGTCGCCCCTTTTTCGTTGAGCGCCTGGTATTCGTAGATCGGCATCGCAAAGAGCAGTTCGGTCAGAGAGTCGTCGTCGAACTCGCAGAATATGGGAAGGCGCGTCCACGCCGACGGCACGGGCCGTCGCACATCGAAACGGGTCAGCCCCCTCAACTGTTGGCTCGAAGCTGCATTTGGCCGCGCAAGTCGCCGGCAAAGGGAATGGGGTTTCCTCCTCTACTCCACCGTGGCGCGCCTGACAACCCCTTGCGGCGGAGCCTGTCGGCGCGTGTCCACCGAAAGGGATGTCGGGCAACGGGTAGGCGGAGAAGATGGTTCTTGAACCGAGAGAGCACGGAGGAGAGCGGGAGAGGAGTGCGCAGACCCATGTTGACGACGTAGGCCCCGCGAACGTGCCGGGCGTCGATCGAACGAAAAGGGCTGCAGGGCAGAAAAGTCCGATGCTACACCTCGTTCTCCTTCGAACTACACCTCACTCCTTTCCTTTCGTGTCCTTCCTTTCCTTTCCTTTCTTTTCTTCCTTTTCTCCGTGCTCGCACGCGGGTCTGACGAAACGGCGAGCGGGGGAAGAGTGTCCAAGTCTACATGCG
>SKZP01000584.1 GCA_007127275.1 Planctomycetota bacterium | reverse complement strand
GTCAACAACTTCGAGATCACGCTGCGCCCGGGGCAACTCGTCGGCCTGATCGGCCCGAACGGCGCCGGCAAGACCACGGTGTTCAACCTGCTCACCGGCGTCTACACACCCAGCGCGGGCAAGATCATTGTCGGCGGCACCGAGGTCCAGGGGCGCAAGCCCTACGAGATTGTGCTGCGCGGCGTGGCACGCACCTTCCAGAACATTCGCCTGTTCAAAGAGCTTACCGTGCTGCAGAACGTGCGCATTGCGTTCAACCCGCTTACCGTGCCGCGCTACTGGCACGACATTGGCCTTTCGTTCCGCTCGGTGGCGCGCTGGTTCTTCGACCCGTTGCGTCGCGAGCGAGACTTCGCCGCCGACACCCTCGAGCTAGACCTGCGCTTCGCGCAAATCCAGGCCGCCCGCGGCCTCGACCGGGTCAGCTACGGCCTGCCGAATGCGTTCTTCCGCACGCCCCAGTTCCGCCGGTCGGAGGCGTCCATTGAGCGCTCCGCCATGGAATTGCTGCGAATCTTCAACCTCGATCACCGCGCCGACGAGCCGGCGGCGAGCCTGCCGTACGGCGAGCAGCGTCGCCTCGAAATCGCGCGTGCCTTGGCCACGCAGCCGCGCCTCTTGATTCTCGACGAGCCGGCGGCGGGGATGAATCCGCAGGAGACCGAGAATCTCATGGAGCTGATTCGCTGGGTGAAAGAGACGTTTGACCTGACCATCCTACTGATCGAGCACGACATGTCGCTCGTGATGAATATCTGCGAGCGGATCGTCGTGATCGACCACGGCGAAATCATCGCCCGCGGCCTGCCCGCCGAGATCCAGAAGGACCCCGAGGTGATCAAGGCCTACCTCGGCGAGGAAGCGGCCGCGCAGTTCGCGCAACAGCAAGAGTCGCCGCCGGCGTAAAGGTAAAGGTCACGCCCGCATTGCCGTTGAGAACCGTTCCTTCCACCGCCTTCGTCCGGAGCCAGTGCCGTAAAGATGACTTCCTCGCACACCTCCGCGACATCGCCGGCGTCCGACGCCACGCCGCCCGGCGGCGCCGCAAGCCGTACCCGCGACCGCGTGCGCACCGACACCGAGAAACCGTCCGCGAGCGAGGTGCCGGCGGTGAAGCGCAGCCGCGGCTACTGTATTGCGTATCCGCTGCTCAAGCCGCTGCTGTCCATGTTTCTGATGCTGCTGTTCGCAGTGCGCGGGCATCACGTCGAGCGGGCGGTGCGCCAGCCGTACTACATCCTGCTTTCCAACCACCAATCGTATCCCGACCCCATTTTCATCGGCATGGTTTCGCCGCGGCCATTGCATTTCATGGCACGCGACAACCTGTTTCGCCCCGGGCTGAAACAACTGATCGCGACGCTCGGCGCCTACCCTGTTACGCGAGGCCGCCGCGACGAACGGGCCTTTCGGCACACCGAGGGGTTGCTTGCGTCGCGAGAAAGCGTGGTCATTTTCGGCGAAGGGACGCGCACGCCGCACGGTGAGATTCAACCGTTGCGCGGCGGTATCGAAATACTCGCCCGGCGCACCGGTGCGCCGATCGTGCCCATGGCGCTGGACGGCGCCTACCAAATGGCGCCGCGGACGCGTTCGATGAAACACTTGCGCGCGGAAGCGGTCCACGTGGTGGTCGGGGAGCCGATCGTTGCCGAGGAGTACCTTGCCTGGCCGCAGCGCCGGATCCCGGAGCATTTGCGGCCGCGGCTCCAGGAGCTGCTCGACGAAGCGCGCCGCCGCCGCGAACGCGCCGGCCGCCGCGGTTTACTGACGCTCACCCGTCCGGTGATCGAGGGCATGACCGCCTACTACCGAGCTTTCGTCACGCTGCTCAAAGCCGTGGCGCGCCTCGTCCCGCGCCGCGGTAAGTCGCATTCGTCGTCCCGGTAGTCCGGCAGATTGCAACGCGGCTGCGACCTTCAGTGCAGCACGTCGCTTCTCTCGTGGCGCACCGTGCCGCCAATGACCATCGCCGCGCTGAAAAGCAAAAGGTCTTTGATGAGATATTGTCCGGCGGGCGTCGGCACGAGCACACTCTCGGCGAAGGCGACGTCATATTGCAGCACAAGCGCGAGTGCGGTGCCAGGCAGGCGGATGGCCAGCAACAACAGCGAGATGCGGATCGTCGGCTTCCACGCCAGGGTCAGCCCAATCAGGAGTTCCCAGCCGCCGAGCACGCGGACCATTGTCGCCGGGTCTCCCCAATAGATCGTCATTGCGAGAAGTGACGTGACCGTATCGTGACCGACCAGCTTGAGCGTACCGAGCCAGGTAAAGAGCACGGCAAGGGAAATGCGGTGCGCAAAATGGCCGTATCGCTCCATCCACCCGGCGATGCGTTTGTCCAGCTTGTCAAAGCGCCCTGGCAATTCGGTCTTGGCCATGATTCCGCTTGCCCTTGTTCGAGCTAGAACCTTGCTCAAATTCCTGCTGGCTGCGATCTGCTGCACGGCCGCAGGGGCGAGATGGCGCTCGCTGCGCGCCTCGACGTGGCTACGGCCACGCCTCTGCTTCTCGCTTCGCGCCGACTCACCCCTGCGACCGTTCGCTCGATCTCGCCTGCCGCACGAATTTTGAGATTGGTTCTAAACCCCTTGTCAACTGGGATTCGTGATAAGCCCGGCTGCGGCCCGTGGGTCGCTCTGGAATCCACCCACGGGCCGCAGCCCGTGGGCTTGGAAAATTACGAATCCCAAACGCGACGGGGTTTAGTGTTGTGTCACGGCGAAATCTTCCGGTCGAGCGTGACGAGCGAAGAGTGTGCGAGGCAAAGGAAGGTGCGCAGCGTCAGCGTGCCACTTGGCGCGTTGAGCAGCGCAACCGACGACCACGAAGCACAGTCTCGCGCAGGTGCTCAACCCGAAGCCTTCGCATGACACAACACTTGGAGCCGTGGACGAACTCGTAGACGTTTCGCCCCGAGGGTAGCCCAAGGCCGCAGCCTGTCGCCCTGGGTTTATGCAGGCAAGCGAGTCACGTCAACGCTTCCTACTCCCCTCGAAAAGGTGAGCAAGGCCCCGCCGGGAATCCGCGGCGACGGTGCGCGGTTAATGGCACTGAGCGAGCGGCATCGGAACGCACCTCCTAGGCCGGACAACAATTAATCGCGAACATGTTACGGCCCGCTGGGCGTGCGATTACAACCGAGGAGTGACAGC
>SKZP01000245.1 GCA_007127275.1 Planctomycetota bacterium | reverse complement strand
CGAGGTGGATGTGCTCGTGCATGTCCCGCTCAAGCTCCTCGAGGCCGTGCCACAGGGCACGCCAGGTGTTGCAGGCGCCTTCGGGGGCGGTGTAGTCGTCGGTAAGCTCGCGCAACTGGCGCAGGCAGTTCGCCGCCGTGTCGTGCTCGTGCAACATCACCTCAATGGGACCGTCCGCCGTCGAACCGTCGCCGCGCTTGATCATGGGAAAGAGAATGGCCTCCTCCTTGTGCATGTGCTCCTCGAGCTCTCCCTTGAGGGCGGTGAAAACCTCGAGCAGCTCGCGCATGGCCTCGGGGTTCTTGTCGCCGTGGACGCGTACCACCTTTTCCATCATGGCCGCCAAGCGCGGCAATTCCTCGTCGAGTGGGCGGTGAAACGTCTCGACAATGTGATCAATCAGCTCCGTCAGCGGTGCCTTGTCCCACCGACGTTCCTCGGCCGGTGCGGCTTCGAGTTCCTTCTGAATCTCGCCGAGCACCTTCTCCGCGTCGAGTCCTTGCTTCTCGCAGATCTCCTTGAGCGGGCGTCCGCCGCCGCAGCAAAAGTCAATGCTGTGGCGGGCGAAGACGCGCGTGGCGCTGGGATGTTGCGCGGCAATTTGGCCAACCTTGTTTTCGAGCGTCACGGTCATGGCAGTATCCTTTCGTGGGTCGCGGGTCTCGAACCCGGTCGTCAACGTTGTTCATCTCCGAGTCGGGATTCTTTCGCTAACGGTGCTCGCCGGCTCCCGAACTACCGGCGGCCGCGGACTTTGACGGTGTCGCTGTTGTCGTTGTTGTTGCCGTCGCCGCCAGGGCTTGGAGCGCTGCAACCAGCGCATGTGGATCCAGGCCGAGCCGCCGGCAGGCTTGCGCAATAGTGAGCGTGTGGGCGAGCGTGCGGCGTAGCATCACCGCGCCGTAGCTCGCCCCCGCGGTCAGAGTGAAGGTCGAGGATGGGACGGAGGTGCGGATACGTGGCCAGCAACTCGGGTAGCGTGGTTGTCGGGGCAATCTTCATCAGGGGTGCCTCACTCACGGAGTTTCACCGACCCGTCCTTCATTCCGGCGGGGCAAGCATCCGCATCAGTGCGTCCAGCACACGCTCGGTACTCGGCTTGCGGCCCGTCGCCGTGCGGTGTACGCCGGTGATGCCAATCAGCGTGTGGACCGTGCCCATCACCGGCACGAGCAGCAACTCGGGCTCAATGTCGTCGCGAAAGACTCCCTCGGCGACGCCTTCCTTCAATGCGCCAAGCAAGAACTTGCGGGAGCGCGTCACAAGCACCTGAAGTTGCGCGACGGCATCTTCCGGCAACACGAGATACGCCTGCTCCGAGCGCATCAGCCAGGCAAGCCCTGCGTCGCCGCCGAGCAGCCGGACCCGGTTGCGGGCAAGTTCGAGCAGCCGCTCTTTCGGTGGCAGCGACGCCTCGGGAAAGGTCGCCTCGATCTTTTCCACCGCGTAGTGCGTGGCCGCTCGCCACATCTCTTCCAGCGTGGCGAAGTGGCGAAACAGCGCACCGGTGGTCAGTCCGACCTCCTCGGCAAGGTTCGCCGTGCTCAGCGCCTGTACGCCTCGCTCCCCGACAATGCGCAGCAAGGCGGCGACAATTTCGGCGCGACGGGTCTCGGCAGGCTTGCGGGTTCTTTCAACCATGATTGTCACTCCGGTTTCGCGTCACTCACTGCGGCAAGAATAAGTAAGCAGTTACTTTTTCCCAAGCAAATTCTCGAGTTTTTCTGCAACCGAGCGGCCGAAACGCCGCCAGCGCGACGTGGACCTTGTGTCCGCGCCGCGCTGGCACTCGGTGGGCTACTGTTCGCGTCAGTCGCGAGCGGTTACCCCTTCTTGCGCATGGCGAGGTTCACGCCTACGGCCGCCACCAGCGCGGAAAGCAAAGCGAGTGCAATGACCGCGCCTGCGCCGAGGCCGCCGGCACGCTCGTCGTCTGTGCTGGCAACCGTCACCTCCGCTTGCTCGGGCTCGTATACCTTCACCCGGCCGCGCATGTAGGGGTGTGGGCTGCACATATACTCGTACTCGCCCACTTCGGTGAAGGTATGACTGAACGACTCGCCGTGCTGCAGCATATCCGAACTGAAGCGTTCCGGGCCGCGAAGCGCGAGCACGTCGTGCAAGCCGGAGAACTCGCCTTGAAGATAGGTGAAGACATCCTCGTTCACCCAGGTCACCGTGGTGCCCACCGGCACCTCGATCACCTTCGGCGAGTAGGAGTTGCCCTTGATCTCCACAAAGACCTCTTCCTCGGGGTCGTTGTAGCGCACCGGACGGTCCGCCGTGGCGGTGCCGATGCCGAACGGGGAGAGCTTGCGTGTCGCGTTCGCGGCAACCTCGGCAAGCTCCGCTTCGGTGTACTCCGGACCGTCGGCGAGCACGGTCTCGGGCTTGTCTGCGCTCTCATCGGCGACGAGTAGCCCGATCGCGCCCCGGCTCGTTGAGCCGACGGCGTGCGAGAGCATTGTGTATGCCCCCTCCTCCGGCGGGATGCGGAACTCGACGACCCAGGAGTCGCTCGGTCCTGCGGTGACCGTCTGCCCGCCGGGGACCACTGCTTCGGGGTGCCCTTGCCAGTAGGCGTAGTCCCAGATGATCCCGACGAGGTGGAAGGTCGAGAGCAGGTTCGGGCCCATGTTGATGAAGTACATGCGCACATAGTCGCCGGGGCGCGCCACGATCGGTTCCTCGACGTAGCGGAAGAGCCGCCCGTTGAACATCGTGTAGTCGGCGTTGCCCTCGACGGCGTCGGCGCCGCTGCCGTAGAGTTCGTGCTGCACGAGATGGATCTCGATGTCCGGCTCGTGACCGAGCTCTTCTTCGAGCTTGTACTTCGTCTCGGTCGGCTTGACGACCATCATGCCGTACTGACCACCCATCACGTGTGTGGGGATGGCGTGGCCGCCCGGAGCGCAGTGGTACATGAACACGCCCGGATAGGTCGCGCGGAACTTGATCGAGTTCGTCGAACCCGGCGCAATCTGGCCGAGATACGCCGAAGTTTGCGTGTAGGCCGAGTGGATCGAGGCACCGTGCGGGATCGAGCCGGTGTTCTCGACGAGGAACTCCACGACGTCTCCTTGGTTGACCGTGATCGTCGGTCCGGGGATCTTGCCGTTGATCAGGAAGCCGTCGTACATCACCCCGTTGCCGAGGTAGG
>SKZP01000137.1 GCA_007127275.1 Planctomycetota bacterium | reverse complement strand
GTAGGCAAACACAAAGGCCGCACGCCAACGGAAGTGGACGACGCGTTATGGGCTTTTTCCGCGACCTCTTCAGCCGACCCGTCACCCCGCGCGACCTCAAGGTGAAATTGCACGAGGTCGAACGGGAACGGCGTAAGACGACGCTCGAATTGCGCAAACTCGCCTCGCGCCAAACGGATTTGATCGAGCGGATGAAGAAACTGCGTCGCGACGGCAACGCCATCGAGGTCGACTACCTGTGGGAGGACCTCAAAGCGTTGAAGACCGAGATTGCGAATCTGAAGCGGGAAGCGAAGGTGCAAAACCTCGAAGGGATCAGCCTGAAGCGCTACATCCGCGGACTCGAGCGCTTGGAGCGCACAGGCGACAAGGACTCCGTCAAGCGCCTCATTGACCGCGTCCGCTCCAGCGGCCTCGACGCCAAGCTCGTCTCCGCCAACCTCGACGACCGCGAGTATCTCGACGAGCTGAGTGCGGTGCTCGAAGATTCCGGCCTCGACGCCGAGATGTTCGAGGATATGGAGCAAGACGAGGAGAAGCTCACCTTCCTCGCCCAACTCGACGAGATCAACGCCGCCGAAGAAGCGGGCGACCTGGAAGGCGCCTTCGAGAAAGAGTCGAAGCTACGCTCCCAATTCGACGAAGAAGAAGAAAAGAAGCAGAGCGAAAAGCAGCAAGGCTGAGGCCAGCCGCGGAAGTCGTAGCCTCGAGGGTAGACCAGGACGGCCGCGCCTCTGCTGCTCGCTTCCCGCAGCCCCACCCCTTCGACCGTTCGCTCGGTCTCGCCTGCCGAACAAAGTTTAGATAGGTTCAAGTTCCCGAGAAGAGCGTAGGCGTCAGCCCTGCGAGGCGAACCCGTGGGGCTCCGTACTTCGCCTCCCAGCGCTGGTGTCCTGCGCTCGCCACATTTCGTCCAGACTTTACGGCATTCCGGCTCACTTCGCTGGGCATCCTCGACCGCCCCTTTCGGGGCTACGGGGTGTGGCCGTGCGCAGTCGCTCGAACCTCCTGACAGTTCGTGAGTGCTACTCCGTTCATGTATTTCTTTCGTCGAGCCGACATTGCAGGTACACGAATCCGAACACCGTCCTGACCCGCTGACGCCGGCGGCTACGCCTCGCGAAGAACGCGTGCGGCGTGCGCTGGGTGAGGCGCTGCATGGGGCGCAAGCAGCAATGGCCGGTGTGACGACGACGACGACTCCGGCCACGGCGTACTCGCACACCGAGCTTTGCCGGGCAATGGGAGGGATTGCGCTGGACCTTGCCTGCGGCGGTGTACGTGCTGGCAACGGCCCGTCGTTGCCCGAGGCGGTCGCCGAACAAGTCCGCGAACGGTTGCAGTCGTTGGCGCTTGCGCCTGCGGACGTCTCGGCCATTGCCGAGGCTTACGTGTCCTTGCTCGCGGAGCCCCCGGCGTCGCAGACGCGAAACCCCAGTGGCAGCGACACCGTCGCGGACCACGAAAGCAACGACACCGTCATCAACCGTGTCAGCACCGTCGACGGTCGCAAACGCAGCGGCAGCTACTACACCCCAGCCCCGCTCGTCGAACGCACCCTCGACGCAACCCTAACGCCTCTGCTAGAGGCCTGTACCACGGCGGACGAGCTACTTGCGCTGCGCATCTTGGACCCGGCCTGCGGTAGCGGCCATTTCCTGTGCGCGGCACACCGCCGTCTTGCGGAACGGCTCGGAGAGCTTCGGAAGATCAATGGGGCGGAGGCGCTTGCCGAGCCCCGCTTGTTGGACTGCGTACACGGCTGGGAGCGCGACCCGTTCACTGCCCACGTCTGCGAGATCCGCTTACGCAACGCCGCGGGAGAAGCCTCGGCGAGCCTTGTCGCATTGCCCCGCACGGTGGTGGTCCGCGACGCCTTGCTCGACGAAGCCACGCCAGAGCAGACAGATGCAGGATTCGACGCCGTCGTCGGCAATCCGCCGTGGATCAGCTACGCCGGCCGCCATGCGGTGCCTGAGGACGCGGCAACCCTAGAGCGACTCGTGGCGCGCTTCCCCGCCATCCGAGCCTGGAAGGCGGCGCACAGCGCCTTTTTGTTGCGCAGTCTCGAGCTGGTTCGCCCCGGCGGTCGCGTCGGCCTCGTGCTGCCGTTGCAGGTGCGCTATCACGCCCGCTACCGCCCCGTGCGCGACGCCGTGACAAGTCAGTGTGCGTCCGTTGCCGTCTACGACGAGGGGGAGCAAGCCTTCGTCGGCGTGGAGCAGGCGACCGGTCGTTTCCACTTTGAGCGGGCGCATCCCCACGAGGCGACGCTCGCTCCGTGCGACGAATGGTCACTCTCCTCGGCCGCGGGGTGTTCAAAGACGCGGGACCCGCTCGAGCACCTTGTGCAGCACCTGCGCGAGATGGCGAAGATGCCCAAAGAAATGTTCAGCGACCCGGGGGTGCATACGGGCAACGTCTCGCGCAAAGTGATTCGCACCGACACCGACCCCGAGGTCCTCGCGCAGCCCCAGCGGTTTGCGCCGGTCCGCGAGGGCCGCGACATCCAGGCCTACCATTGCGCCCCGGCCAGGAAGCGCTTGTGGCACACCCCGACGCTCGCCGCGGGGGAGTACTGCCGCGTGCGACCGCTCACGACGTATGCCGCCGTACCCATTCTCGTGCGCCAAACCGCCTCGCGTCCCATTGCCGCGCGCCACTGCGAGCCAGGCTACTTCCGCAACAGCTTGCTCGCCTGCTGGGGGCATGACGAATTCGAAGTCGAAGTCCTGCTTGCCGTGCTCAACAGCGCGCTGCTCGCCTGCTACCACCGACTCATACATGGCGACGCGACGCAGCGCACGTTTCCCCAGGTAAAGGTGCGACACCTCAGGGACCTACCCCGCTTCGACCTCGGCCGTCTTACACCGTCGCGCCGCCGCCGACTCGTTGAACAAGTTCACGCACGCGAACGAGTGGCGAGCGGAAGCGACGAGGCGCTGCGGCTGGACGAAGGCTTGGAAGTAGATGTGCTCGCGCTCTACGGGCTGCCCGCGGGCTCGCTGGAACTGCTGCGTCAGACCCCGGAGCCGTTGCGTTGAACCTTTTGTGCCCCGCCACCCTTTTCGTCTCGGTAAACAGCCGGTGGACCCCGGGGCACTTGCGCGCAGCGGACGCAATTCCTCCGACGGCGCCGGCGGCGGGCACGAGCGCTTCGAGGGG
>SKZP01000493.1 GCA_007127275.1 Planctomycetota bacterium | reverse complement strand
GTGAACCTCGTCGGCAATGCGGTGAAGTTTACCGACGAAGGCGAGGTGGTGATCGGTGTGCAGGAGCTCGAACGGGATACGGATCACGTCATCCTCGAAGTGCAGGTGCGCGACACCGGCATTGGCGTCTCGCCGAAGCAACTCGAGGCGATCTTCGAGCCATTCGAGCAGGCGGACGAAACGATCAGCCGCATATACGGGGGCACGGGCCTCGGTCTTGCCATCTCGAAGCAGCTCGTCGAGAAGATGCACGGGCGCATCTGGGTCGAGAGCGAGCCCGGCGGCGGCAGCACGTTTCATTTTACCGCCCGCTTCCGCCTTGCCGAGCGTGACACGACGCGGTTGCGGCCGGCGCAGCCGGAGCGCATTGCCGGCAAGGTCGCCTTGCTCGCCGTGGCCAGTGAAACGAGCCGCTCGTTCTTGCACCAATTGCTCGCCGACTGGCAGCTCGAGGTGCTCGACGTCGGAAGCCAGGAAGAGCTCGAAGCCGCGGTGCGCGCCGAGGGGGCGCCGCTGGACGTTGTTCTTCTCGACGCGAACTTGCTCGAGCTCGACCGCGCGAGCAACCGAGCGCCCTCCACCTCCACGAACGACGAGCACGGAGGCGACTCGGCCTCGGAGGCGTGGCTGACCGAGCTGCTGCAGATGCCGCGTGCCGTGGATGCGGCGGTACTGATGCTGACGCAGCACGGGCAGCAATTCGACCCCGTTCGGGCGGAGCAGTGGGGCGTCGAAGGGATGCTGACCAAGCCGGTGAAGCCCGCCCTGTTGCTCCGCGCAATCACCACCGCCCTGGGGCTCAAGCCGATGTCGCTGCGGCTCAAGCAGCCCGGCGGCCGCTCGCGCCGCTCGATGATTACCCGGCACAGCCTGCGCAAGCACGACCGGCAATTGCACGTGCTCGTCGCCGAGGACGACGCGGTCAACCGCAAGCTCGTCGTGCGCACATTGGAGAAGCGCGGCCATCAGGTGTCCGTGGCACTGACCGGCAGCGAAGCGGTGGAGGCACTCGTCGAGGCCAGCGACTCGCGCCGCTACGACGCGGTGCTGATGGACATTGAGATGCCGGAACTCGACGGCTTGGAGGCGACGCGCAAGATCCGCCAGTGGGAGACAAGCGCAGGACGCGAAGGGATTCCCATTGTCGCTATGAGCGCGCACGTCGGCGACGAGGAGCGAGAGCGCGCAACGGCTGCGGGTATGAGCGCGTACCTCGCGAAGCCGGTGCGTGCCGAGGAGTTGTTCGACCTGCTCGACTCGCTGCTGCCGATTGGTCACCGCACCGGCGTGCACACCATTGGCACGAGCGAGCGGTGGAGTGCCCCGGATGCGAAGCAACTCGAGCGGATGCGTAGCGAGTCGAACGAGGGGATGACTGATTTGCGGCACGCGCTCGGCCGTGTCGAAGGGGACCAGGAGCTTACCCGCGAGTTGCTCGACGTATTCCTCACCGAGGTGCCGGTGCTCATCAGCCGGCTCGGCGAGGCACAGCAAGCCGGCGACACAACGGCGGCCCACGAACTCTCCACGGCACTGGTCACCGCCGTCCGCCCGTACGCGCCGGCGGCAGCCGAGGTGGCGCGCGAACTCGAGGCGGCGGCGGGGCGCGAGGACCTTGACGAGCTTGCCGGCCATTTCAAAGTGTTCTGCGCCCACTTGCGCCCGCTCAAGTCCGCCTTTTCCGCGCTTGCTGCGCGCGAGGTCCACTGAATGATTCGTCCTGTCCCGAGGTCCGAGATGGCACGAGCAAGTAAGCGTCGCATTCTCTCACACGTCGCGATGAAGCGCGCCATCCGCACCTACGCAAATGCGGGGGATGCCGGCGTTGTCGTTGCCGTCGCGGCGTTGTTCGTCTCGCTGGTGCCGGCAAGCCTCGCAACTGCCCAGGAAGCACCAGCGAGCAACGACACGGAAAACGCCGTGGTCGACGAGGACAGGGACGTCGGAAACGCCGACGAGGAAACGGAGCCCGAGGGTGCGCGCGAACAAGACACCGGCGGCGTGCACGAGGAGGAGGACGACCGCGACGGCGAGGGCAACGGCAACGCGCGGGAAAACGAGGTCGACGAAGGCGACGAGAACGACACCCCCGCCACCGACCGCATACACGGCAGCGACGACGAAGAAACGCTAACCGACGAAGCTTCCGAAGCGAGCGAACGGCCTCGCGGGGACGACGAGCGGCGGGAACGCCCCGAGGGGACGTTGACCGAAGCGGAAAAGGAGGAGAACCGCGCCCGTTTGCGCGAACGACGCGCCGCGGGATGGACGCTGATGCACGCAAGCCCGCGCAGCCGACTCGGCGTGTGGCTGACGCACGGAAACGACGACATTGCCCGCTTCTTTCACGACCTGCACGGCTTCGTGCAACTCGGCTTTCGCATTCGCGAGTGGGACTTCGCCCTGTATTCCATGTGGGGCGCGCGCTTCCAGGCAACCTCCCTCCATACCGGCGTCGACGCCCTTTGGGTCGGCGGCAAAGTGCTTTTTCCCGCGCTCGCTCCAACGGCGGGGCTGCTCGGCGCAGGCGTTACCGTCGGCTTGCCGACGAACTCACGGGTTGACGGCGACCCGGCGGTGTTCGCGGATCATGCGAACTCGCTGATTATTGTCGACACACTCACGCTCGACGTCGCACTGTTCAACACCATCTATTTCTCCGACGTCGCCGGGCTCAACCTGCACGCAAACTTGCAGCTCGCGTTGGGGATGCGCGAGGCCGCCTCGGTAAACGCCGGCATTGAGTTCTACCTGCGCCACGGCCTACCCGACAAAGGTGTAGAAGAAGAATGGGACGGCTGGTCCAACGACCTGCGCGGCGGCGTGCAGTTTTCGACGGCGTTCACGCCGCTGGTCGTATATGTCGAGCCGGGCCTGCTGTTCGAGGAAGCCATACGCTTCTCCTTCCGTGCCGCGGTCATGCTCGGCGTCGGCAAGAATCTTCGCAACTTAAGCGACGTGCAATTGCTGGGCATTTTCGAGTGGCGCTTTGGCTAAACCGCTCGTGGATGAAGACTCGCCATACAAAGCCCACGGCTTCACGCGTCACCCGACTGCCGCAACGTTTTCAGGTCCGAGGCGAGCGCAGGGCTTGCGCTTGCGCCCTGCGCTCGCCTTGTTTCGTCAAAACGTTAGGAGCTTTTTCTGACTGACAGCTCCTTAAGGCATTCGGACAGCCCT
>SKZP01000214.1 GCA_007127275.1 Planctomycetota bacterium | reverse complement strand
GCTGTGCTCGGGTCGGTGGCCGTCGCTCGGAGCGGGCGGCAGGCTTCTTTCGTTCTCACCCTCCGAACCCCGTTAGAGGAGTCTGCGACATGGTTAACCCCCTGCGTCCGTTCGAACGCCAGGAACTGGCGACGCCGCGGCAAACCGATCCGTTCGGGCTGATGCGGCTGCGCGACCAGATGGACCGTTTGTTCGAGAACACGCTGCGCGACTTCGGCCTGCCGACGTTGGTCCCCGGCTTTGCCGAGGTGGAGTTCCGTCCGAGCATCAACGTCAAGGAGCGGGACGACTCGATCGAGATCACCTGCGACGTCCCCGGGATTCCCCCGGAGAACATCGACGTCGCCATTGAGGAGAATCAGTTGAAGATTCGCGGCCAGCGGGACGAAGAGCGCGTCGACGAAAATGAACGCCTTTACGTCTGCGAGCGCGCCTGGGGCGAGTTCGAGCGCACGGTGACGCTGCCCGAGGGTGTGGACCGCGACAACATCGAGGCAAGCTACGACACCGGCGTGCTCTCGATCCATGTGCCCAAGACGGAGCAGGCGCAGCGCGCCCAGAAAAAGATCCAGGTACGCACCGCGCAACCGCAAATGACCGGCGGCCAACCGGTCGGCACCTCGAACCCCAGCGGTCAAAAGCAGCAACAACAGCAACAGCAAGGCAAGCAACGATCCTAGCCCCTTTCGTAAACGGGAACCGCACGTGTGGTTAGCGGTGAGGCGACGGCGAAGCCGCCGCGGAGCGCGTCCCGAATTGCGAATTGCAACAAGCGTCACGGGGTTCGGTCGCAATCCAGTTGCCGGGCACCGTCAACGCCCACGGGTGCGAGCCGTTCGCATCCGTGGGCGGACGTTTCTTGCCGAGTGGTGTGTGGTACGCCCTGTGCCGTGGCGCGGCTGGCCGCAGGATCCGTCGGGCAGATTCCACACTCCTGTGGCGAGTCGGTTGGCTCGACAGGGCATACAGGATGTAGTGACACGAATGATTTTTGGCGGTAGATGCTGCGGATGTGGGTGGCAGAGGCTAGACTTGGCGTGGCGAGGTGGGGGAGATGGCTTCCGGCTGCGTGGCAGTAGGGAGGAGAGGTGGCGGGATGACGGACGAGGCGTTGGACCTGAACCGCTATCATGAGCGCCAGCCTGTGTGGCGGCACAACGGCGGGGAGACCGGCGAGGGCGAAGAGACCGGCGAGGGCGAAGAGGGGGTGCCGTCTCTGCGCGGCGAACGCTGGCAGCAGGTGCGGCAGGCGGTGCGGCGGCTCGACGGGGGGTATGGCGAGCCGGGGCTGCGGCCGTGCCAGCCGACCGGGCTTGCGGCGCTTGATGCGGTGCTGCCCGGGGGTGGCCTGCCCGTAGGCGCGGTGACGGAGTGTTTGGGCGAGGCAGGGGACGGGCGCAGCCGTTTTGCGCTGTGGCTGTTGCAGGCGCGGCTTGCGCAGGCTTCCGCGGCCCCGGCGCTGCTCGTCGAGCGGCCCGGCCCCGTTGCCGACACCGCCGGTCGCACCCCCACGAAGGCGGCTGCGCGACCGGAGACGCAGAGGCCCCACACGCACGCCCGTTGGCGCTGGTATCCGCCGGCGCTCGTTCAACACGGTGTGGCGCTCGAGCGCCTGCTGGTGGTGCGGGCGGGGACGGAGCGCGAGGCGCTGTGGGCGGCGGAGCAGGGGTTGCTTGCCGGGGTGTTTTCGGTGCTTCTGCTGCCGGAGTTGTCCCGCGCACTGGATGCGACGGCGCTGCGTCGGCTGCAGCTTGCTGCGCAAGAGAGCCAGGCGGTGGTGCTTCTACCGCGGCCGGTGACGGCGCAAGCCCAGCCGAGTGCCGCGGCGGTACGGTTACGCTTCGAGGCGCTGCCTCTTTCTGCGTCGGCGGTAACGACGGCGGCGGATTCGCACACCCCGCAACAGCGGCTGCGCCTTCATGTGCTGCGCTGTCGGGGTGGCAGTGCCGGCCATACCGTCGAGCTGACGTTTCCCGTCGTTGCCGCCGGGACAATGCCGTCGTCGTCGCCGTTGCCTGCTCCGTCGCGGCGTGCCGTCGGAAGTGCCACGGCGTGAGGAGCTGCCAGGAACACCGTTGCGTTCAATTCCGCGACGCGAGCGTGCTTGCGGAATGTTACCGCGGAAACTCGGCGTCGGTGAAGACGTTGCTTACGTCGTCGTGGTCGTCGAGATCTTCCAGCAGGTTCTGTACTTTCTCCGCGTCCTTCTCCCCCAACGGAATCGGCATCATGGGCAACCGGGAGACGGACGCGTCTTCGACCGGTACGCCTTTTTCGTCCAAGGCCTTGCGGAGCTGCGAAAACGCCTCGACCGGCGAGCGAATCTCCCAGACGCCCCCCTCCTCGTCGTCGACCTTCAGCGGCTCCTGCTCCACGCCGACTTCAATGAGCAACTCGAGCAGGTCATCCTCGTCGATGGCGTCCCCTTTGGCGTAAACGACGCCGAGCTGCTCGAACTTGTACTGCGTGGAGCCCGAGTCGTCGAATTTTCCGCCGCGCTTTTCGAAGAGCTTTTTGAGCTCGGGGGTGGTGCGGTTGCGGTTGTCGGTGACGACTTCGCAAAGCACGGCGACGCCGCCGGGGCCGTACCCTCCGTAGATGAGTTCTTCCAGTTCGTTGCCGCCACCGAGTTCGCCGGTGCCCTTTTTGATCGCGTTGTCAATGGAATCCTTGGGCATGTTGACCTTGCGACCTTCGTCAATTGCGTAGCGCAAGGTGAGGTTTGCCGCCGGGTCGCCGCCGCCGGCGCGCGCCGCGGCCATGATCTTTTTGGCAATCTTCGAAAACAGTTTGCCGCGCTTCGCGTCGTTCGCGCCTTTCTTGCGCTTGATCTGTGCCCAATGAGAGTGGCCGGCCATTCTGTTACGCCTTCCGGTCGATGAGGCTGCAATTCGGGTACCACGAGGCTGCAATCCGGGTACCGCATTCTTCCCGCGAATCTTTCCCTACCCCGCGGGCCCCGTCAAGCGCATCCGCGCTTCGAAGCGACAGGCGGACTGTCACGGCGACCATATTTGACACCTGGATTTGGCGGCGGCTTCCGGCGAGGGTGGCCGGAATTGGGGCGCCCGTGCATGCCACGAACGGGGGCGTTCGGGGGGCGTTGAATATACAAGCCTACGGGCTGCCGCCCTTGGGGGGCGACTCTCGACAAGGAACCCACGGGCCGCAGCCCGTGGGCTTG
>SKZP01000660.1 GCA_007127275.1 Planctomycetota bacterium | reverse complement strand
GTGCCGGCTCCACCTCGGCCACGCGCAGAGGCGCGGTGCCCCCTAGCGCCGCTGCCACGTCCAGCGGCCAGCCGAGCAAACGGGCCACGGCGTGCGCCGGAGCGGCGAGCACGAAGGCAACCACCAGCCACACTGCGGCGCCCACGCACAACACAAAATCCACCGGCCTCCTCGGTGCCGCAAACCCGAACGTCGCCGTGGCCCCGCCGGGGCGCGCCACCGCCGCATCCTGCGCTAGCACGAGTCGCGGCCACGCCCACGCAAGCGGCACCGCCACCACCACCGCCGCCGGCGCAAGCAACAGCGCAAGCACCAGCAGCATCCCGGCCCCGAACCGGCGCAACCAAGCGCGCGTGGAACGGCCTGCCCCGGCGGCGCCTCCGGGCTCCGCCACGCGCAGCGCCACGTAGCCCAGCGCAAGCGCCCCGCCGAGCAGCGAAAGCACCCGTGCCTCGGTGTGCCACAGCAACGCATGCGCCGGCTGTAGCACCGCCCACGCCGCCGCAAGCCCGGCCACAGCGAGCACATACGCATCCGCCCCGCGCTTCTCGCTGCGAACCTGCCCGGAGGTCCCGCCGTGGCTGGCGCCGCGGTCGCGGGAAAAACCGAGCCCGAGCGCCAGCACGAACCACCCGAAAAGCACGAGCGCCCCCAGTCCCAGCGCAAGCCGCGCCGGGCCGTCGGCCGCAAGGCGTGCCGCAACGCCCCGCGCCCCCGGCACCTGTGTCACTCCCGCCAAGTCTCCTTGCGCCTCCGTGGGGCTCTGCGCAAGCCCCAGCGGCGAGGCATGCGGCATCTGCGGCCACTCCGCCGTCCCGACCGACGCACGGGGGAGGCCCGTAACAAGCACCGCAGCGGTGATAATTGCAGCAAGGGCAAACAGAAAGGCGAGAGTTCGCGCCACCAAAACCTCCGCGCCGCTTCGTTGCGGCCGTTTGCGGGAAGATACGTCGCACACAAACGAGACGAGACCGACCGAACCGTAGCCGCACAGCATGCAGCGTCCGCAGCGAAGGAGCCGTCGAGCACATGCCGCGCTGCCGGCCGGCAATCAAGGGGGCTCCGCTCAAGTCTAGTGCGCCCGGCGCGTGTGAGTCAACCGCCGCGCCACTACACCGAGCACGGCGAAGTCGGAAAATGTCAGGCGCATTGCTCCCCACCCGTTCTGGCGGGGCTGTCACCACGTTGCCTGCGCAGTTGCGCCGCTCGGTCCGAGGTACACCGGCTCCCTTCGAAAGCGTTGTATGCACTGACGTGCAGCGCATGAGAAACACGTTCCAAGGCGAGTGGCGGACGAAAGTCCCCCGAGTCAAACGGGGCGCGACGCACGTGGACTCGGGGGGCTTTCGACTGGACTCTCGTCCTCCGCTTGCCTCGTCAGAACTGCGTGAGAGCGGAGCGGCTTTCGCGGTTGTCGCGGCCATTCTAGAATGCGCGGCCGTTTGAGTGGCCCCCCGCCCGAGAGGGAAGCGAAAGGCGAACAATGGGAACTCCAATTACCGTGGCGCGCGGCGATGGCATTGGCCCGGAAATCATGCAGGCAACTCTCGAGATCCTCGAGGCCGGCGGCGCCGACTTGGAGATTGAAGAGGTCGAGGTCGGGCTTGCCGCGTACCAGGCGGGCTACACCGCCGGTATTCGGCCGGAAGCCTGGGAGAGTTTGCGCCGCACGAAGGTCTTTCTGAAGGCGCCCATCACCACGCCGCAGGGCAAGGGGATGAAGTCGCTCAACGTGACCATCCGCAAAACCATGGGCCTCTTTGCGAACGTGCGGCCCTGCATTGCCTACGCGCCGTTCGTCGAGACGCGCTTTCCGAAGATGGACGTCGTAATTGTGCGCGAGAACGAGGAGGATCTGTATGCCGGCATTGAGCACCAGCAGACCGACGAGGTCGTGCAATGCCTGAAGCTGATCTCGCGGCCCGGCTCCGAGCGGATCATCCGCTACGCCTTTGAGTATGCGAAGCAAAACAACCGCAAGAAGGTGACCTGCTTCACCAAAGACAACATCATGAAGCTCACCGACGGGCTGTTCCACAAGATCTTCGACGAGGTCGCCGCGGAGTATCCGGAGATTGAGGCGGAGCACTGGATCATTGACATCGGCACCGCCTTGCTGGCCGAGCGCCCGCAGGTCTTCGACGTGATTGTCACGCAAAACCTGTACGGGGACATCATCAGCGACGTCGGCGCACAGGTCACAGGCTCCGTGGGCCTCGGCGGCAGCGCGAACATTGGTGAGCACATGGCGATGTTCGAGGCCATCCACGGCTCCGCCCCCGACATTGCCGGCCAAGGTATTGCCAATCCCTCCGGCCTGTTGCTCGGCGCGGTGCAGATGCTCGTGCACATTGGCCAGGGGGCGGCGGCGGAGCAAGTGCACAACGCCTGGATGAAAACGCTTGAGGACGGCATTCACACCGGCGACATCTACCACGAGCCGAACAGCAAGCGACGCGCCGGCACCAACGAGTTCGCCCAGGCAGTGATTGAGCGGCTGGGGGAGAAGCCGAGTGTGTTGACGCCGGTGCGCTACGGCCAGCGCGAACCGCTCCAGGTGCCGCGGCCCAAGCCGGCGACGCGGCGCAAGAAGGAGCTCGTCGGCGTCGACGTCTTTCTGCACCACGAGCCGTGCGCGCCGGAGGCCCTTGCTGCGAAGGTGCAGCAAGCGAGCACCGAAGCGCTGACCCTACGTATGATCTCGAACCGCGGCGTCAAGGTCTGGCCGGAGGGAGCCCCCGAGACGTTTATCACCGACCACTGGCGCTGCCGCTACCGCGCCGCCGACAACGCGACGCTCACACCGGCCGACATCCACTTCAACCGGGGAGCCGCCTGGGGAATAGGAATCGCAAACACCCCTTGGATACCTGATGGCAAAGGGTTTGCCTGATTCGACGGCCGTAAGCAACATCCCCTCGAGTTCATTTCCATTGCGAGGCGCACCAATACAAAGACCCGGGATGTGCCTGAGGTAGGAGAGATCAAACGCGCCGTGATGGGTTGCCCCGTCGTTTCCTACCAGTCCCGCCCGGTCTATGGCAAAAATGACAGGAAGGTTCTGGAGACAGACATCATGAACAATGGCATCGTAAGCCCTCTGAAGAAATGTCGAGTAGATGGCGCAGACAGGGATGAACCCCTGCCTGGCCATTCCGGCGGCAAAAACGACTGCGTGCTGCTCTGC
>SKZP01000462.1 GCA_007127275.1 Planctomycetota bacterium | reverse complement strand
GGCCTCTTGAAGACAAGCGCCTCCGCCGGCATCCCCGGCTACCTCGACAGCTACCTCTACGCAGAGAAGGCGACGTTGCGCAAACAGGCGGTGCAAACCGACGAGGTCGCCAATACCGCGGCCTTCCTTTTGAGCCCACGTTCCAGCGGAATCAACGCCCAGCGCATCATCATCGACGCGGGAATGGCGACGAACTACTTCGACAAGGAGATTGTCGAGCGTGTGGTGACGCCGGACACACCGCCGCTGGACACACCGCCGCCGGCCCCACAGGCGTGAGCGCCCGGCCGTGGAACGTGCCGTCGTGCGGGGCGAGCACCGCCGTCCAGAACCACCACATAACGAGGCAGTCGACCTCTTCGAGGCTCGACGTCGCGACAACGAAGTACGGGGCGTGCTCTTGGTCACGCGGTTGCGAGGGGATGTTTCCCAGCCCACCGAGCAAAAGCAGAGCCACGACGATGAGGCCCGCAATGCCGACGTCGAAGCGGCGCACGCCGTGCGCAACGCATCCATGCGGCGTGGCAACGGTGGGCCGTGGCGAGGAAAGCGTCAGCGAGGCAACGGCAAGCGCGAGGGCGAGCGTAAACCCCGTGGCGAGCAGGTGGAGCTTTAGTACCGACACGCCGAGCGCCGGCTGCTCGAGCCCGAGGAGCCAGACGACGACCGCAGCCGCGGACATTGCCACCGCGAACACCCACAGCACAATCATGCTACGGGCAAGCCACGGCGCGCCACATGCATCCGAGTTGCGCCACCCGAGTGCCACCCCGAGCAAAAGCATGACCACGAGGCAGCCAAACGTGGCGGTGCCTGCCGCGGCGACCATACTGCCACGCCCCGCGCTGACGCCCGTCGTGGCAAGTGCCTTCAGCGAGTGAAGCCCATGCGGCACAAGCCACGACGACGGCGAGGCCGGCAGCAGCAAACCCACAAGGCCAAGCATTGCGGCAGCCGTGGAGACACGCCGCACTCGGTGCTGGGCAGCGCCGAACGCAAGGGCCAACGCCGCCGCAAGCACACCGCACACGCCAAGCACAACCAGCGTCGAACCAGCCAAGACCAAGGCGGCCGACGAGAACGGTTGCTGCGCCGGCGCCTGCCGCAGTCCGGCTGCCACGGCAAGCAACAGCACGACCAGCAACGTCGCAGCCACAGCACGGCAGCCACGAGATCCGCGCAGGGTCTCCCTGCGGCGCACCACGTAAGCGAGCACGCACAGCCGTGCTGCCGCGGCGACCAGCGCCGAGCCGGCAATCAACCATGTCCAGTGCGCCCAAAACGGAAGGATCATCAACGAGTGATCCTCACGTATGAAGATGAACGGAATCAACGCCCCGAAAAACAAGCAGCCGGCCGCCGCCACGCAAAGAGGGGGAAAGGCGCGCTGCCGCCGAAAAGTCTGACGAGGCGAATTCATGGCTACCATGAACGCTCACCCGAGAAGGAATAATCTCGCCGTGCCGTTCCCGAAAGCATATACGCAAATCAGTCGCATGGCTATCACGTACATGGAACGCTGGCGGTATTCGAGCCTGCGCCTGGGTGCCACGTTGCACCCGTTTCGGCACCCCGCGGGGCGCACCCGTTTCGCACCTCGACCCACGGTCGAAGCCTGTGGGCTTGGCAGCGACACATCCGCAAACTGGGGATGCACGGGTAGGTGCGTTCGTTCTTGCGGTACGCGGTGCGGGACTGCTAGGCTTTCGGGGTCCCGCCGAGCCCGACTTCGGGATCACTCCAAGGCTTTTCGTGTATGACTGGCGCGCCGGATCCGTTTACCCATGATGCCGAGGTCAACGCCGGGGCCAAGGCGAGCCCCTTGGCGTTGCCCGAAGTGGCCGGCGAAGCCGAGGCGTCCGCCTTGTCCGCGGCACCGTTGCAACCGCTCGAGGCGCTCGCCGCACAGGTCAACGAACTCTGTTATTGCCTCTTCGACCACGACGCCTTCGAGCGGGAGCTTGCGCCGTTACTGCGGCTCGCCGTGGGGAGGCAGGATGGTGGCCTCTTCGCCGCGTGGGTGCACGTCAACCTTGACCGGCTCAAGCATCCCGAACGCTTCACGTTCCTCTACGAGGAAGACTTCGACGAGGAGTTTCGAGAGTTCGACGTTACCGAGTATGCTCGCTTCGCACTCACTGCATTCTGCGAGCCGGAGACCTTGCGACGAATGGGCCACGCCGTGCCGGCACTTCACCGCGCGCTCACCCGCTTCGGTAGCGACGGGCACGACCCGGCGCACCTCCTGCTGGGTGAGCCGGTTACCCACGACGGTACGACTCGACTGTCACTCTCTACAGGCGCCCACGTCGGCTTGCTTCCCGCTGGCGAACCCGTCGACCGTGCCTTGAATGCCGCCAGGCAAACACTCGCCAGCCTGCGTGAGCCGGGGGCAAGCGGCCGCCTGCTCGCCGCGCCCGCGAGTCCGAAGCAAAACGGCGAGCATGACACCAGCGGCAACGGCAACGAACTCGTTTCGCAGCGCTACCTTTCCACCAAGGCGCTGCGCCGCGTGCTCACGCAGTGGGTCGAGGTGCTCGAAGAAGCACACGAGTACCGCGTCGGCCTGCTCTGCCTGTACGACCTGACGAGCCGTGAATCCACCGCATCCTGATTCGGCGAGCTGGATTGATTCCCGGGGTCTCGTAGGTACACGTCGCGCATTAGAAAGCGAATGTGTCCACGCCCCCTTGACGCGAGGGCCACGAGCCCGTGACGTCACGCGTGGAACTGGGCTACGGAGAATTGGAGCTTTCATCGCGGCAAGCACAAAAATCGACGCCCGGCGGAAGCATCCGTCGGGCGTCATGCTTTAACCACTCATGACGATCGGGGCGGCTGGGATCGAACCAGCGACCTCCTGCTCCCAAAGCAGGCGCGCTACCGCTGCGCTACGCCCCGACGGCGAAACCGGAGCCTACCACGGCACGACGCAGCCGTCTACCGGTACCCCACTCACCCGTGCGTTTCCACGGTGTGCAGCGGAGATTGTCCATGCCCACGGCTTCGCCGTGGGGAGCCACTGCCGGTTCACCCCACGGATGTGGCCCGCAGGCGTTGACGCGACACTCCGGAAACTCGCCGTACCTGGCACAGACGTCGACGCGACGACGAAAGGCCTACGCAAAGTGGTCACCGGCGCCTGGCAACGTCCATTCAAACCCAAACTGACTGTAGTCGCCAGTCCG
>SKZP01000217.1 GCA_007127275.1 Planctomycetota bacterium | reverse complement strand
TGCGGCCCGTGGGTCCGTGCATCCGTGCATCTCCGGCACTTGACCCGCGGGCCGCAGCCCGTCGGCTTTTAAGAACAACGTTTCTCCACTTGCGGCATGCACCGGACCCATTCCCTCGATTTATGTCGGTTCGGGGCAATTTTTTGAACCTCTCTTCGTTGTCACGCGATGGACTAGAGGGGAAAGGCAGTGCGTGCCTTGCTCGGGTGCCGGGCGGTAACGGCGCGGCACGGCAATTGCAAAGTGGGTGGCGCTGCCTTACGATCACACACGAGTCACTCGCGCAGCTCGGGAGCCTTTCTCCCGTTCGGTTGCTTGGGGATTTGTCACGTCACGCGTTCGAACGACGGAAATTGCTCTGCCGGGGGGCTATGTTTCGCATCCGCATACTCTGCCGACTTGCCGTGGTCCTGGGCTTCATCCGGCCCGGGGCGGTGGAGGGCATGTTGGCCGCTTACCGTGATGCGGTTGCCGCGAATCCGCAGACGCCGTTCGTGCAGTGGGCCATCAAGCGGGGTGCGTTGACAAAGGCGCAAGCGAAGCGACTCAAGCAAGCCTACGACCTGGCAGAGTTGCGCTGCGGCGACTGCGGCAAGCGTTTTCGCGCCGGGCAGACGAATATTGGCAAGCCGCTTGTGTGCCCGAGTTGCGGCTCCGAAGAACTTGCCTTGCTCGAGGATGGCGAGGAAAAGGTCGGCGAGACGCTGCTCGACTTCAGGGCTACGAGGCCGGACACGACGCCGTTGCAGACATACGAGCGCACCGGCGCGCGCAAGCGGCCGCAGGCCAAAGCGACTCCCTCGGCCCGCCGCCGCGGCGTCAATTTGCCTGCGCGGCGCGACGTGGACGCGGAGGTTGCCACAAGCGGCGAGGCGACGCCGGACAACGGCGGCGAGGAGGATCTCGACGTCACCGAAACCGCCTCGCTCGTCGCCGGCGGCCTTCCCCGCGACGAGTCGAGCTTGTTCGAGCCGCCGCGGAGGGAGTCTCGCCACAGAGACGGATATTCCCACGAGGAGGACGACGAAGAAGAGGAAAGTTCCCTCGACGAGCACGAGGAGGACGACGACTTCCTCGACACGGCGGAATTTGCGGAGACGTTCGCCCCACCACCGCCGAAAAGGCCCTCGCCGAGTCGCGTCGCCGAGGCGCTGCCGGGCTCGTACCGCAGCGCGCCGGGACGCTACGGCGACGTCGACTCCGACTTGCTTGATACGGATACCGCCGCCGCGTCGAACCGCCCCGCGCGGGTGACTCGCCCCAAGGTCCAGCCGAGCGACCGCCGGAACACGGTGCCAACGGGGGCCATGATTGCCGGTTGCCGAATCTTGAAGAAGATTGGCCAGGGTGGCATGGGTGCGGTCTACAAGGCGCATCACGAACGCCTGAACAAGCCGGTGGCAATCAAGGTCCTCGCGCCACATCTCGTCGAAAACGAGATTCAGGTAAAGCGCTTCATCCGCGAGGGGCAGTCCGCCGCGAGCCTCGAGCACCCGAATATTGTCACCGTCCACGACGTCGGCGAAGAGAACGGCCGCTTCTACCTGATCATGCAATGGGTGGACGGCAAGAGCCTGCAAGAGATCCTGGAAGAGTGCGAAGTTCTGCCGGCGGACAACGCGGTCGACTACGTCATCCAGGCCGCACAGGGGCTTCAGTCAGCCCACGACCGCGGCATCATCCACCGCGACGTCAAGCCGGACAACCTGATGCTGACCTACGACGGGCGCATCAAAGTCACCGACTTCGGCCTTGCCAAGGGCACAAAAGAAGATCTGCATGTCTCGCAAACGGGGATGATCCTCGGCACGCCGTATTACATGAGCCCCGAGCAGGGCCAGAATGACGGCGTCGACCACCGCACCGACATCTACAGCCTCGGGATCTCGCTGTATCAGCTACTCACCGGCAAGGTGCCGTTTACCGGCAACAGTGCCGTGCAAATTATTGTCAAACACATCAAAGAGAAGATCCCGCCGCCGCGCAAACTCGTGCCCAGATTGCCGGAGGATCTCGAGGCGGTCGTGTTGCACATGACGGCAAAGGACCGCACCGTGCGTTACCAAAGCATGCGTGCGGTGATCACCGACCTCGAACGGCTGCGGCCGAGCTTGAGCCACGAGGCGCCGGACCCGAAAGCGGTGCCAGAGCCCTCGGCCTTCGTCTCCACGCCGGCGGAGGTGACCGAGGAGGAGCGCACCAGTATTCTGCGCAACCTGATGGCGGCGCGAGACCGCGACATCGAGGAGTCGACGAAAGCCCGCGACCGCCGGCACAGCAAGAGCACGAAACGCCACACGCGCGGCGCCGCGGCGACATTGATGAACGTTGTGGTGGCGTTGCTGCTCGTCGCCGCCGGTGCGGCCGCGGCGTACTACCTCGTTGAGGGGGTCCCCGAGTTTCTCGAACCGGGCGGCGACGAGGCGTTGCGCGGCGACGCGCTCGACGACGGCGAGCCAGTCGTTTTCCACGACACCGACGAGGACGAGACGCCGGGCTTGAACAACGACGAGAAGCACGGCAACGACACGGACGAGAACTCGCGCGACGGCAACGACACCGAACCGGTCAACGGCGACAACGACGCAGACCCGAACGGCGACGAAGGCAGCAACGGCAACGACCTTGTGGTCGACCCCGGCAACGGAGAGGGCACCGACAATAATGACGACGAGTTCATCACGCCGGGCGAACAGCAAGAACGGCTTCGCGACGCCTGGGAAGAGTTCGAGCTACTGGTCGCCGCGTTCGAAGAGGAAAAGACCGAGTACGAGCACTACGAGGACTACCGCGGGCGCTTCCGGGAGTTGCGCTTCGAGTACCTGCGGCTGCACGAGATACGCGAGGCGATCGACGGGCATCTTCAACGGATGAGCGAATTGCTCGACCTCGGCGCGGAGCACTGGTGGCACCGGCACATTGAGGAGTACCGCGACTTCCGCGACCGCAAGCGCTACGGCCAGGCACTCGACGTGATGGAGTCGCTGCCGGAGCACTTCGCCGACACGCCAACGGCCCGTCAGCTCGCCCGGCGCCGGGACGACCTTGCACCACGGGCCCGACTCGAACGCGAAGCCGAGGAACACCACGCACGCCTCGACGCGGCACTCGACCGGGAGCCGAGCGCCACCGCCGTCGAGCAGGCCGAGCGTCTGCTCGTTGCGTTCGAGCGCGACTTCCGCGAGACCCGCTTCGGCGATG
>SKZP01000535.1 GCA_007127275.1 Planctomycetota bacterium | reverse complement strand
TCGTCACCGGGCGGGAGAGGCCGCAGGGGACAATACCTGTGAAGTAGTCCAGGTCGACGGTGTGGTTGAGCGCGAGGCCGTGCTTGGTGAGGCCACGGGAGACGCGGGTGCCAATGGCGCAGATTTTCGCCTCGGTCGCGTGCGCCGGGTCGTACACCCAGACGCCGGGCATCCCCGGTTGGACGTTTGCGTCGAGCTGAAGCGTGGCCAGCGTTTCGACGACCAGTCGCTCGAGCCCTTGCATGTAAGCGCTTGAGCCGAGTCGCAGCGGTTCGAGGTCGAGCAGCGGGTAGGCGACAATTTGACCGGGCCCGTGAAAGGTGATGTCACCGCCGCGGTCCACCTCGGCGACGGTGACGTTGCGTTGCTTGCGCTGCTCGGGCGTCCAGAGGAGATGCTGGGCGTTGGTGCGTCGCGAGACGGTATAGACCGGCTCGTGCTCGAGAAACAGCACGACGTCGTGCGCCCGCTGCGGGGCTTCGCGCCGTAACGCGAGATACGCCGCCTGTGCCGCGGCCATCGGCGCAAACGACACGCGCCCGAGGTCGAAGGCGGTGACCGTGCCGGGGCGAGTCACGGATGCCAACGATTCTGCGAATGGCTTCGGTTCGAATTCGTCCACGGGTGTGCCGCTCCTCAACGGCAGCTCGGCGCCGCGCAACACGGGGACAGGGCAGCGCTGTTATAACAAAACGCCGAAGAGCAGGCCGAGCACGAGCGCCGCGGTGGCCAGTACAAGTGCGCCGATCTTCACGCCCAGCGGCAGGTTTTCGTTGCCGCGGCCGAAGACCGCGACGAACATCGCCACGGCGGCTCCCCCAGAAAGCGCGAGGATGGTGGCACGAACGAGCCGCTCGGTGAACAGCTCGGTGTTGAGCCGGTACTCGTCGGCGCCGAGCAACATGGAGATGGCGAACAGCGCCATGGCGGGCAGCCCGAAGGCCACGAGCATGATCACCCAGCGCGTCACCCCCGGTGCTGATTGCGCCGCGACGAGCCGGCTGCGGGCGTGCGTGCTGTTCACGCGCTGCGTCTGCTGCGCCTCGACCGAGGGTGCCCGTTCGGTAAAGGGCACGGGCTTGCGCGCCGGCGGACGAGTCGGGACATTGCGGGGCTTCGACATGGTAGCGATCTAAGGATCCCGTTGGCGCAGGCGACGACGAACGAAGCGGCGGAAAGGTGTGTCTGGATGCGAAGAGCGCCCACAGTTTCCCAAGGATAGGCGACAAGCCACCGCTGCGCAAGCATGCCGTGCAACTGTGCAACTCTGCAACTCCAACAGTGGAATATCCTCCCAAGCCCACGGGCTTCGCCCGGGGGCGAACCATGATTCGCGTGCGACCCACGGTCGAAGCCCAAGACCCACAGGAAATTGCGCGTGGGCGTGGCAGTGAAACCTTGGAGATGCGTTGAGGTAACGCTTCGCTTCGATTAGAAGGGCGTGGACGGACGCGCATTCTTGTCGCCGCGAAGAGGTAGTACGCATTGACGTTGAGGCGCTCGACGGCGTCGCGTTGGGCGCTACTCCCCGTCGCGGCTTCTCGTGAAACAGTGCTGGTGGCAACGGAGGACTTTGTGGCGAATCTACGCTTCGACTTCAGCGACCAAACGGTGGTGGTCTCCGGCGGCACGCGTGGCATTGGCCGCGCAATCAGCGAGGCGTTTCTCGCCGCGGGTGCCCGCGTGATCGCGACCTACCGCAGCAACGCGCAAGCGGCGAACGAGTGGCATGCATCGCTGCCGGAAGAGCAGCGACAGCGAGCGCAGGCCGCGCAGCTTGACGCGGCGGCACACGACGACGTCGAGGTGTTCTTTCGTGAGCTGGAAACGAACGAAGTGGTGCCGAGCGTCCTCGTCAACAACGCCGGCATTCGCCGAGATCAGCCGCTGGCAATGATGAACCCGGCCGACTGGGACGCGGTAATGCAGGCGAATCTCACCGGCACGTACACCATGAGCAAGTTCGCCGTGCAGGCCATGATGAGCAAGCGCTACGGCCGTGTGGTGAACATCACCTCCGTCGGCGCACACGTCGGCTTTCAGGGGCAGGCGAACTACGCCGCGACGAAGGCGGGGCAGATTGCATTGACCCGCTCGCTTTCCAAGGAAGTCGCCAAGCGCAACATTACCGTCAACTGCGTCAGCCCGGGATTCGTGGAGACGGAGTTGCTAAGCGACCTCGAACCGGAGCAGCAGAAGGAATACAAGGGCATGGTGCCGCTTCGCCGGTTTGCAAAGCCCGAAGAGGTTGCGGCCGCGGTGCAGTTTCTCGCAAGCCGCGAAGCCGCGTATATCACCGGCACGGTGCTGGAAGTCGCCGGGGGACTGTAGCTCGGGCCTTGAGCGGTTTTGTGTGTACAATGCCGGCGACGGCGTGTTGTTTCGGGATCCGTGATACCTGTGGTGCGCCCGGTTCCAGGGCCTGAAGGAGGCATGACGTATGGGCCGTTCCCCGTTGCTGGATGCTCACGACAGCTTGGTGCTGATTGTGGATATGCAGACCTCGCTGATGCCGTACATTCTGCGCGCCGAGGAGCTCGTGCATACCCAGCGCAAGCTCGTCGGGGTCGCGCAGCGCCTCGGCGTGCCGGTGCTCGTGACGGAGCACTACAAAAAAGGGCTCGGCGCCACCGCACCGGAGGTGGTCGACTTGCTCGGCGGCGAGCCGGAGGGCAACGCCGAGTCCAGCTACCGGCCCATCCAGAAGATCAGCTTTTCCTGCATGGGCGAAGAGAGTTTTCTCGAGGCGCTCGAGCAGTACAACCGCAAACGGCTCGTGATTGCCGGCATTGAGACTCACATCTGCGTGTGCCAGACCGCGTTGGAAGCGGCCGCCGCGGGGTTCGACGTGCACGTGGTGCCGGATGCGGTGAGCGCGCGGCACGAGACGGGGCACCACTACGGGCTCGAGAAGTTGAAGCGCTTTCGCGTGGAACTCGACACCTGGGAGATGATTGCCTACCAGTGGCTGCGCCGCGCCGGTACACCGGAGTTCAAGGCCTGCCTCCCGTTTTTCAAGGAAGCGTAGGTGCGCAGGTGACGAGCGGCGGGCGCGAGCCCGAATGCCGGTACAGCGGCATCCAGGGTGGGGAACGGCGTTCAGTTCAAGCCGACGAACTTCGTCCTCGGGCGGTATCCATCTCGTTGGGATGCCGCGGCTAACTCTCATTTCTGAAGCGAGCGCAGGGCGCCAGGCGCCAGCC